>NZ_CP042822.1 GCF_008000895.1 Methylobacterium sp. WL1
ACCACCTCGGCGATGGGCGTTGGTGGGACGCTGAGGCCGGTCGCTGGCGCGATGGGTGGGGGCGCCGGATCCGGCTCAAGGCTGGAGCAGTGGATGTTCTCGGTCGCGCTCGCCGGACCCATGTCGTCCTGGCGGCCGCTCACCGGGATCACGACACGGCCAACAACGCCGATGCCAACCTCGCGGCCTTCTGCCAGCGCTGCCACATGATCCACGACCGGCCGGAGCACCAACGCAGACGTAGGCGGACGCTGTTCCGGCGCAAGGCGATGGGCGACCTGTTCGGTGGGCCCTACGCATGAGGTTGGGGCAGAGGAAGCTGTTCTTGAGCCGTCAGCTATCCTGATCAAGGTCGAGATCGCGGATCAGGTCACCGATCGGATCGCCGTCCGCGTCTCTGTTTTGGGCAGCTGGACGTACCAGGGTGCTCGACAGCCTGGGCAATGTCCTCGCTCCCGGCGATAGAGGCATCGTTGGGCGCTGTGCCAACAGTGCGCCGCTGTCCACCATCAACGCAGCAGGCTCACTGCCGTGTAGTCTATTCGGAGGATCGGCCCAGATCGTCGGCGTGGCCGCCGTTCCATCAGCGACTACAACGACCCGGACATTGCGTTCCGACCTCTCGTAGTTGCCCGGATGTAGGACGTGGGCGGCGACCAGCAGCCCGAAGGCAGCAATCGCAGTGGTGACGAGGGTGGATCTATAGTGTTCCACGTAGCCGGAACAGACGGCCAAGCTTGCCGTTCCGCCTGCTCTCTCGGGATAGCTAACCACGGATTTACGACCGCCGTATCCGTTCGGCCGCGACCTTCCTATTCCTCTACCGTGGTTGAAATGCTCGATGAGGGCGGAGAAGTTATGCCGATAGGCTTGGCGTAGTTCGAGCTACCGCGGTCTGCATCAGTGCGGCCTTGTCGACGATAAGAGCTGCGGCGATCTCAGTCAGCGCCTTGTCCTCGATCTCGCTGACACCCTCATGGTCGGCGACATCAGCGGCCACCAAAAACGCGTCCTGCCGCTGCTCCATCGGACGACCGGCGATCGCGGCGATCCGGCGAAGGTTCTCCACTCGGCCAGCGCGGGTCCGTGCCCGGGCGATCGCCTCGTACAGCGCCTCCTCCAGCATCAAGAGGTCGTAGCCTTTCTCGATGATCGGGTTAGCGCGCAGACCAATGAGAGCGGTCTCGAATTCGTCACCTGCTACCTCGCCATCAGCCACGATAACGTTGGCGGCAGCCGAGACCCCCGCCTGCATCAGCGCTTCGTCGCCGGCATAGGCCGTGACAGTCCGGCCGAAGCGGGCGAGCATATCCTTGAGGGCGTTCATCGCGATCCGAGGGGTTGAAGGAGGTGAGCCGCCACAAGCACGCGTCGGCGGATGCCATCGAGGAGATGTAGAGCCGACGTCACCGCGGATCGACGCTCACGTTGCGAGCCATGACCCAGCCGTGCTCGCAGGGGCCGGTGTAACTCTGTTCGACCGGTGTGAGGATCGTCTGGTATCCGAGCAGCGCGAAGCCGTAGACGACGCCCAACCACGGGCCGAGCTTTTCGCAGACCACGACCATGTCGCCGTCGTGCAGGCGGCCGATCTCACGGAACAGGGCCTCTCCGAACAGGCATCATCGCCGATCGACCCGTGCATTCTGGCAAGGGTATTGCCTGCCCCTCGAGATGGCTGTGTTCCACCTCGAATGCTCCATCCACCGGCGTTGCGCCAGTGGTCTCTCGGTTGCGGCCGAGCAGATCGTGATGCGCACGGATGCCGAGGCGATCGCCTATGCCGATGCCCGGTTCGCGGACCTGATTGCCAATCGTGCAGGATCTGCGACGTTGAGGGATGATGCCGGGCGGGTCATCTGGTCCGCACGACGTGCCGGTGTCACTGGGAGCGGCATGGCCATGACCGAGATCGACAAGCCTCACGGTGTGAGCGTGGTGCCGCCCACGGTTCCGATCCGCAACGTCAACGTGCCGGACCCAACTGCAGGCAGCGAGCCCGAGAGCAAGGACGCGGTCGACGAGACTTCCGGTCACGAGGCCTTCGAGAAGGCCAAGGCGGAGTCCGAGCAGAGGAAATAGCCGGGACGGCTAGGGCGCCGACGCTCAGCGAATGCCGCCTCCCGGAGCCCACGACTGACCCACTGCCTCGGTGCGGGTCCCCGCCTCGCTCGACAGGCTCCGGTATGAGTCGGCGCCCATGATGTAGGACGGCTGACCGCTTGGCCGCGTTGCGACCCCGTGCTGCTCGAGCCACGCCTGCATTTGAGCGATCTCGCGTTGCTGCTCCACGATAATCGACTCGGCAAGCTGACGGCTCCACGGGTCCTTAGCGCGCTTCATGGCGACCTTGGCCATGTCGATCGCCCCTTGGTGGTGCGGGATCATCTGCAGGCGGAAATCGACGTCCGGATCGCCTGTGTAGGGTACGGCCATGTTCCGCATCATCTGCTCGTGTGACGCCTTGAACTCGCGTGTTGCAGGTGTGTCGCCGCTTTGCGGGCCAGCATGGCCCATATGCATGCGATCGTGGCTCTGAGCGATCGCGCTCCCAACCAACGTCGCCGCGAGTCCTGCGCCTATCAGCCAGCCGAGTTGCCGCATGCTTGTCCCCATCACTTACGTGTCGGGCCGCGACATGGGGCTTCCCACAATGGGAAGGTCAAGCGACGCGCTCGACGAGGTCGAACTAGCCACCCCAGGATGCCGGCATTTTTCTATGGATCGTAGGTCTGGTCGTGCCGCCCGGGCATGGGCTCAAGATGGTAGCCGCCCTGTCGAGTGACGCGGTCCCATGAGGGGGGCACGAATGGTACTCATCCGGAACAGGACAGGGGCGAGGAGGCGAGGTTGTTTCGCTTACAGACCAAGGCACCCGTAGTCACGGATCGGGCCGGGCAAGCCGATCCGCACTGGGGTGCACAGGTGTGCAGAGAACATCTTCGAGTGTTTCCGAACAGGCGCGAATGTTTTGGAACGAGGGCGCTGCTTCGGCCTGTTGCACGTCGCTGCGATCGGCTCCGGGTCGAGGGCGTAAGTCGCAGCGACCGAGGTGCTGGCAGCTTCAGTGCGTGTGGTGTGATACCCAAAACTTATGGCACCCAGCTGGCAAATGCGCTGGCAACGACTGGTACCCGATGGCCCTTTGAAACCCTACGGAGCTTCAGCTTCTTAGGCGTGTATTCGAGGCTGGCTCAGCCGCCCTGCTGAGAACGACAAAGTGAGTTTTGCGGCATCCTCGCGGCCTTCTGCCAGCGATGTCGAATGATCCACGATCAGCCAAAGCATCAGAGGCGGCGCTGGCGGACGCTGTTCCGCCGCAATGCGATTAGTCACCTGTTTGGCGGACCATATGCACGACTGCAACTCTCCGTATCTCGGGCGTGACCAAGCAGGTCACCGGCCGTTCATGCGCTCGCGAGCCCTCTGAGGGACTGCTTCGCGGAGGCCATATGCGTGCATTCCTATCGGGTGCTGCCCTGCTCGTCCTCGCGACGGTCGGAGCCTTGGCCCAGCCCTACGACGACCGGCGACCACCCCCGCCCTCCGATGAGGACTACGACCGGCCCCCGCCGCCGCCGCGCGAGCGCTTCCGGCCGCGGCCACGCGACGACTTCGACAACGCCGGGCCGCCGCCGCCGTCACATCGCCGTGGGCCACCCCGGGCGACTTCGACGATGACGACGATGGACCGCCCCGCCGCGCCACCGCGGCCCTCCGCCGCCGGACGATGATGATAGGCCACCACCCCGCCACCCCCAAGGGGTTACTGAGAGGCATCTGCGGGGCTTCGTTAACCGACCCGTCGCACCCTGACCACGGCTGCCGATAAGCGGCCGCAATGGGTCTGGTGGTTCGGCGGCCATGCGCTCCAGCGCGGGGCCGTTCACGCTCATGAGGTCTGCGATGCGTGGCTCTCTCCTGCGGACAGGCGGTACGGCCGCCCTGACCGCTCTCATCCTGTTTAGCGTTCATCCGGCCGCCCATGCGCGCGATGGCATCGGAGTTGGCGGTGCTGCAGCGCTTGGCTTGCTTGGTGGTGTCGTCGCGGGCAGTGCCATCGCCTCGGCCAACAACGGATATTATCCCGGCCGCCCGGTCTACCGCGCGCCCGCTCCAGTGTACGTCGAGGAGGACGTAGGCCCGGTCTGCCATTTCGAGAGGCGTGGCTACATCGATCCCTACGGCGACGAGCACATTCGCCGTGTGCGCGTCTGCCAGTAGATTGGGACGGTAGCGTCCGCTGTAAGCTTGTCGCCGCCCGGATCAGAAGCGTTGCAGCGGCCCCGCGGCGAGAGAACCGCGGGGCGGATAGACCTTACTTGCCGCTTGGGGCTGCACCGCTACCGGTGGTGCCATTGCCAGAGCCGCCGCCGGCAGGCGCGCCGGGGTGTCGACGCGCGGACCGCCGCTGGTGCCAGGCGCCATGCCAGTCCCCATCGAGCCTGCACCGGTCTCCATGGACTTCTCGGAGTTGCTCTTTACGGAACCCGGATTGTTCATGTTGCCTTCGGCGCTGCCACCGCCGGCCGGTGTCTGAGCCAAAGCTGCTCCTGTCATCGCGACAGAGAGCGCGCCAGCGAGAGCAATTGTCTTGATCGACATGGACATTCCTCCAGACGGATCCGTTTGATCGGTCCTTCCCTGAACGTCATCATGATCGATATCGTTCAAGCTTCCGTGGGGGACAGCTGCAATTGGCATCATCATGCTTGCCGCCGGCATTCGGTTCAGCTACCGAAGCCGCCCCGGACAAAGAAAAGGCCACCCCCGAAGGAGTGGCCCGAAGTCTAGGGAGGAAACGCCCAAGAAGGGCAGCGGGATCGCGACGCCATCGCCATCCCGCAGTGCAAAGCTAAACCATCGCACTGCAGCACGCAACCGCCGAATGGTTGCGCCCTGCATGTTTGACACGCCTCGGGCGTAGCACAGGCTGCACCCTCATGGCTCACTGCCTTTAGGCTTGGTGATGAGCCTCGATCGTTCGCACGTGCGAACCGTCTTCCGTAGCCGTTCCTCGGTGACGCCCAGGCGGGAAGCGAGCGCTGCGCGAGCTGCGCGATCATTAATGTCGATATGGGTGGGGACCGATGACTGTAGCTGTGCCGTATCCATAGCTGTGTGGTCACGCCCAACGGCGCGCCTCTGCTGATGTGGTGAGACCGAGCACTCAACCCTGACCACGCAGCATAGTTGCCCGCCTCCCCGGTCCTGCGGCGAATATCAACAGGTATCGCGACGGGACCTCACAACTGAAGCTGTAGGCCGTGAGCCGGCGCTTGCGGTCTCCAATCCCGCCGCTGCACCGACCCTCACGCGACTGCCCGGCCAAGGCTTCACGGGCGTCCTGCGGGGAACTGGCCCGGAGAGCGCCTGTCGTCACGTGCTTGCCCGCCGCAGCGCCGTGTGGTGTCGCGAACGCCTCGGGCGCGCAGGCGGGATAGAAGGGTGCTGTAGCAAGCACATGGTCTGTTGTCGTCATCCTGAGCCTCAGCGTTGCGCGGCGCTGCGTCCTCCGATCCACCAGGTTTGGCAGCCGCACGGATCGCATCGGCCAGTCCGCTGACCGATGGCGCGAAACATGGCAGCAGCCCTGCGCCGGTGAGCAGGTCCTCTTCGTTCGTCATACCGTCCGCCTGCATGCGGCTACCGCATAGCTATTCCTGCGCCACGACCCGCGAGAATTCTCGTTCGATCTGATCGGTCGAGGTCGCCAGCCGCTTGTCGGCAGCCCTTTTTCGATTCCGTGTCCACAACCTGTCTCTGTGGATCTCCCTTATCCGTGGGGTGCAGGCTTTTGCACCCTATGCTGCCGAACAGTGCCGGGGCCGCGGACCGCCCTCCCCGCCGGAGCCACTGCAGCCACTCGCGGCTGATGATGCGGACGACGTTCGGATCGTTCTTCCGTCCCCTGATGGCGGCGCTCCTGGATGGTCAGCAGGCCATCGCCCTCGGCCAGCCGGATCGCGGCCTGGGCCAGCCGCCGACTCACCCCGGCCCGGGCGGCGATAGCGTCTATGCAGAGCCCACAGGCGCCATTGCGGGCGACCTCGTCCCCGACGATCCGGAGGACCGAGAGCTGCCCGGTGGTGAACCGGGATCCGAGCGCGGGCGGCATCGGGCCCGAGAAGGCAAGCCGCCGACGCCGCTCAATCGCCATGGATCGCTCAGGAGCCCGCTGGAGGCGCTTGGCCGGAAACAGCGTCACACGGCCGAGCGAGATACCGACGGGCGTCACAGCCTCCCGTATCGCATTCCTGCGGCCATGCAGCGTCTCGGCCAAGCCTTGGGCTTCAGCATCGGTCACGGTCTCGGCGGCGTGGGCCTGCCAGATCTTACGCGACAGGTCGTCGAGCTGCGCCAGCGTGCGCGCGCCCTCGATCGCCGACCGCATGGTGGCGTGAAACATCGAACCCGGTCCCTCACGGGCCGCGGCTAGGGTCCAGGCAAAGCCTTCCCGTTGACGGAAACAGGTTCCGTCTTGACACCCCGAGGGGTCTCATGGCTTGTGGGGAACAGCGAAGCGGCCCCACAAGGCCTCAGGATTTTCAGCAGCCTCTTCCTTGCCGGGAAGGGGCTGTTGGCTTTTCAGGGTCTATCTCGCGGCTGCGGTCTCCTGAATTGCCGGCTCTCGACTCGCCAAGGCGGGTCCGACCGGAACGGCCCATGTCGGCCGGAGCACGTCGTTAAGTCAACGTCAGGAAATGATCAGCACGCCCATGGCCGGACTTCCGACCGTCGCCGACTTGCGCAGGGTCGGCACCATCAACAGCCAGGAGATCGTCGCAGCGATCGATGCCTACATGCGCGACCCGGCGGCTGGGCCTCATCGCTTCGCCAGCGGACATAGCCTCGACCTCGCAGCCCTCGTAAGCGCTTCGCCAGCGTTCGTGATGGTGGAGCGGTCTGGGCCACAGGAGAAGGGGTTTCGGACGTTGCTTGCGGCCGCCATCATGGCAGCCCATCCAACCCCACCGTGAGGCTTGGCCGCGCAGCCCCGGCTCGATCTGCTTGCTGATGCCGCAAGGCGTTTGTGGTCTGGCTGCTACGTTTCTTGCAACAGCGTTTGGCGCCTCGTCGTTGTGGCAGCGTTTGAGCGTCCGTTTGAGGCTGCAGCCCGACTATGTCTCCTACCCCCTCGAACCCGGATCCGTGGCCTGCCCCCTGAAAAGTGGTCCTCCCTGATGTATGGCTTTGGGCCATTTGGAGGATGTTTTTATGGGACGGAAGAAGCATACGGCTGAAGAGATCGTCGCTAAGCTGCGGCAGGTCGATGTCCTGGTCTCGCAGGGTCGCAAGGTTGCTGAAGCAATCCGGTCGATCGAGGTGACCGAGGTTACGTATTACCGTTGGCGTTCCGAGTACGGCGGTCTGAAGGGTGATCAGGTCAAGCGGCTGAAGTCCTTGGAGACGGAGAACCTGCGTCTGCGTCGGGCGATCTCGGACCTGACGCTGGAGAAGCTCATTTTGAAGGAGGCAGCTTCGAAACTTCTGAGCCCGGCTCGCCGCCGGGCTTGTGTCGACTACGTCGTTGCCGAGCACGGTGTGTCCGAACGCTTCGCTTGCCGTGTCCTGGGTCAGCATCGTTCGACGCAGCGCAAAGTCGCCGTGATGGTCGAGGACGAGGCTGCTTTGACGGCTGCTATCGTCGCCCTGGCTCTGCAGTATGGGCGCTACGGCTACCGTCGGATCACCGCGATGCTCCGGCGCGATGGCTGGACGGTGAACGTGAAGCGGGTCGAACGGATCTGGCGCCGCGAGGGCCTCAAGGTTCCCGCTCGCCAGCCGAAGCGGTCGCGCCTCTGGCTCAACGACGGCTCCTGCCTTCGCTTACGGCCCGAGCGTCCCGACCACGTCTGGTCCTACGACTTCGTCGAGCACCGCACGCACAATGGACGCAAGTACCGGATGCTGAACGTCATCGACGAGTTCACACGCGAGTGCCTGGCCATCCGCGTATCTCGTAAGCTGAAGGCATTGGACGTGATCGATGTACTCTCGGACCTGTTCAGCCTGCGCGGGGTGCCAGGGCATATCCGCTCGGACAACGGGCCGGAGTTCATCGCCAAAACCGTTCAGGACTGGATCGCGGCGGTTGGATCAGCGACCGCCTACATCGAGCCGGGCAGTCCGTGGGAGAACGGCTATTGCGAGAGCTTCAACGCGAAGCTGCGGGATGAACTTCTCAACGGCGAGGTGTTCTACACCCTCAAAGAGGCCAGCGTCGTGATCGAGCAATGGCGGAGGCACTACAACAGCATCCGGCCACACTCCTCACTCGGCTACCAGCCACCTGCGCCCGAGGTCGTCATCTGGTTAACCGAACCGAGCGGCTCAGGGCCGCTCGCTCACCCCGCCATCGTCACGCGACCGACGATGCACTAACTTCGAACCTGGGCCACCGAATGGGGGCAGGCCAACCTCATCCTGAATGTCCCGCCTGAGCGAGTCCGACAGCATATGCTCCGGGTCGGGCAGGTCAGGCAGGCCCTTCCTCATCAAGTCGGGGCGATAGTGTGCCAGCGCCCGCAGCTTCACCCGGAACCCTGCTGCGGTTCTGGCCGGTAGATCCGCGATGCGCTGCGCGAGGGCGGCGGCCGCCTCGCCGGCTTCATTGGCCGCGTCGTCGAGCGCTTCTGTGACGTACTCACCGTGGATCCGCAGGCGCTCGGCGTGCCACGCCTCCCAGGCGGTCACGATCTCGTCCGCCCGCTCCTGCGCCTCCGGCCAAGGGAAGGTGTCGACGACCGTACGCGCGTCTGCCGGCAGGTTGTCCTCGGAGCGCACGGGGCGGCGGACCTCGCGCACGTAGGGCTTGCGCTTCATCCACGCTATGTCTTCGGACGTGACCTCATTGCCCTCCAGGTGATCCGGATGCGTGAGGTACTTGCCCAGGCGCTGCAGGTGGTCGGACGCACGGAACAGAAGTGCCGCCGGGCGCTCGGGCATGTGCCGGTCCGCCTCGTCCTGCGCCGCGTTGCAGGCCTCGCAGGCCGCGATCTCGCGCTTGCGGGCCGCCTCGAACTGCCGGCCGAGCCGGATCAACTCGGCATCGACTTCGATCTCAGGTTCTCCGATCGCGAGGATGTCTTGCACGAGACCAGTGCCGAGTTCGTCGGGCCAAGCGACATCATCGTTGCGCTGGGCGACACGGGCCTTGAGCTGAAGACCAGCCAGCGTCGTGGCGGGCATCGCGGCGATGCGATCCTCGATCGCGCAAAGATCGTCCAAAGCGTCCGCGCTGTCCGCCTCGGCAGCCTCGACGCCAGTCCGCTTACGCCAACCCGGGATGAGCTTCTCCCATTCCTTCTGCGGCTCGCGCGGCGGCGGGGTCTCGACGGTCGATGCCCTATCCGAGACGATGCCCTGTTCTCTGATGGCTTGCGCGAAGGCGGCGGCAAGTGCTTCCCATTGGGGGCGGAGGGCGAGCAGATCGGCGTCGCTGCTCTTCTCGGCTTCGGACGCCTCAACTCGGATGGGGTACTCGTCCACGTAGGCGAGGGAGAACAGAGCGCCGAGGTTCAGTTCGTGACCGACCGTCTCAATCTGCAACTCGCGCTCACTCGCCAGCGGGTAGAGGCGGGCGTACTCGGCCGGGGTGATGTCACCTGCGTCCATGGCCTTGCCGAGGACGGAGGCTGATCCGAAGGCCGCCTGGTTCGTGCAAAACTACTACGACGCCCTGAAGGAAGCCGGGGGTGACACGTCATCCTCCGTCATTGATCGGGCGGCGTTCCTTGTCGGGCTCCGGCACAAGCCGCTGGATATGCGGACCGCCATGACCGCGAAGCCGGTCAATCTCATCATCTACAACCCCGGCGCCAGCCAGGGGCAGGCGTTGCCCGAAGCGATCCATCGGTGGGCGGCCGGCGACGTGAAGGTGAAACTGGTTGAAGTCGAGCGCGGGCAATTCGTCGTCCATGTCGATGGGCAACCGATGAACGGAAGCGCCTCGATCCTTGAGGGTATCCAGTCCGCCATCGAAGCCCGACCCGCCACGGACCCTGATGCCGGCAATCGGCTGAGCCGGGATGGATCTGTCGATGAGTAGGATGAAGGGGCGCCGCCGCCTGACCTGTCACCATGAAGGCGGCCACGCGCTCGTGCGCTGGTTCTTCGGGTACCACACCGATCGGGCGGTGGTGCAGACGGTTGAGGAACTCATTGCCGGCAAGCGTGTCCGAGACCGCCGCGGTCGGCTCGTAGCCTGCGAAGGTATCGTGACCGGGTACGATATCTGCGGGTGGCCGTTCGGCCGGCTGAAGATCAGCGGCAGCGCTGAGGATCAGGCCGAATACGACCGGGTCCGAGCCGTCAGCCGTGATATCGAGCTGATCAACTGCTACGCCGGCTTCTACGCTGAGGCCGCCTACGCGCGGCGCTCTGTCCGCGGCTGCATGCTGGCTGGCGGCGGCGGCGACATAAAGAATTCCCGGGCCATCCTCGACGCCTGGCATCTGCCTGAGGAAGAACGCAGGGCCGTGACCCTGGCGGCCGAGGCCCTGGCTTCTGCGCTCGTGCGCTCGCCTCAGGGTGCAGCGGCGATAAAGGCGATTGCGGACGTCCTGATGACCCGCGGGCAGGCATCAGGGGATCGGATCGCGGCCCTATGCCGGAAGGCTTATGGAGGCCGGGAATGCGCCTATGGGGCATGGGTGGATCACTGGCCGCCCACGCTGGATCAGATCCGGACAGGGCACATCCCCGAGCGCCGCGCGAAGGTCGCGGCCTGACACCTCAGTCCGTCCAATCCACGCCTGGACCGACTGCCATTCCAGATCGGCACTGCCAACTGGCATTCCCAATCCGGGATCCCCTCGGGCGTGGCCGTTCCGTCTCCGATAACGGTCTCTGCTCACTGTGCAGCTTGGGCCGTGTCGCGTACCTGGCCCCATCGCCGTGAGGAACGGCATCGAGCCCCGCCAGCCCTGAAACGATGGGCGGCGGGGCAGCTCTCCCGCTATTCGGTATTGGCCGTCCCCCCGTAGACACGGCGCCCTGGAACGGATTTTCGACCTGCGGGCTTACTCAGCCACTCTAGGGAGGATGAGATGCTTACGGGTAGCTTGCTGTGGCTCTTAGGGGTGCCGATCCCCGTCCTCATCCTGATCTGGTTTTTCTTCCTTCGAGGCCGGTAGCGTCTCCTGGGCGACTACCCCGACATTGCCATCCCGGAGGCTATCCCGCCGCTATGCGCACAGCCCTTGCAGCCATCACCATCGCCATCACCGCCTGTGGGGCTCAGGCGGTCGAGCCGGTGCCGAAGTTCAAACCCAACACCCTTTACCCTGATGCTCGGGCCTCGCTTCTGCAGCTTGGATGGCGGCCCGCACTTGTGCCGGCATCGAGTAAGGTGTGCGAGCGTCGCGAAGTTACCTGTGAAGCCTACCCGGAGGCCGAGACCTGCGCACCATTCGGAGCCGCAGCGTGTTCGATGCTTTGGAAGCGTGGCGAGCAGCTCATCAGCGTCATGACGATCGGTGACAACGACATGCTGGTGCGGTCTGCGTCATGCCGATCCGGCTGCTAGTTTCGACGAACACAAAAAGCCTGCGACCTCCCCCGCCAGCACGTGATCAGATCGGGTGGCGGGGCCGAGCCGGCTGGGGAGGGATCTGAAACCTAGCCGCAGTCGGCGCCGTAGACGACGGATGGCTCGTAAGGCATTTTGTTGGATTATGAGCTTGTCGCACGGTCAGCGCGCGTCGACGTTGTGCCCTGCACGGTTCACGCAGGCTGCTTCCGCTGGGTCATCACCTCAGCGGACGGCAATCGTTCGGAACGTTCGCCCTACGCCTACACATCTACAGCCGGGGCACGGGCAGCCGGCGAGATCCGGCATCGCGAGATCGGCGGCAGGATCTGAATTTGATCGCCTCGCTCCCCTAACCCGGGCAAAGCCAGTGCGTCTCGAACCTCAGACAAGGTCGCTTCTGGCCGGATGGCCTGCCAACAGCACCTGGCGTAGCTCGGCCGGATGTCAGCCGGTCTCGCCCCCACCCTGATCCCGAACCCCGTTGCGATGTGGCACGGGGCGATCGTGAACATCTCCGAGCGTGCCCGAGGTGTTCACGACACCATACGGCGCTGCGGCAGGCGAACACGCGATGACAGGTGGGTGCGGACCGGTTCTCCGCATCTTGTCTGTGAAGCCTCGGCCGCGCGCTCTACTGAAATCAGGCGATCGGTCCTACGGCTCGTTGAGGTCGTGAATTCCGACCATGCTGGCGACGTTCAATAGCTGACGGATACACCCGCGGTGGCGCGCCGCAGCGTTTGGGTTGGGATCCTCTAGTCCGGCTTGATGGAAGGCTAAGAGTGCCCGAAGGCGCGGGGCGCGATCCCCAGCCGGCATCTGCTGCAGTTCAGATATGCTCGGAAAGCGACGCTTAACTGTCACCTGATGCGGCATGGTTCAGGACTACGGATCCATCGAGTTACGTGCGAGCTTGGCCAAGATCACGGCACGGCCCAAGTCATCTATCTCTCCAGCGGTTGCCAAGCGGCGCCTCGATGCCCTCCGAGCCTGTGCAGCGAACCCGCAAGGACTCCGGGGCAACGCATATCCGACCGCAATGCCCGTTTTGGAGGCCGCGGTGGGCGCTCCCGCAGTTTTGGTCCTGGCCATCGAGCGCACGCCAAGCGCCACCAAAGCTGATCATCATCGGACTGCTATCCGGTGACATGGCCGAGCCCTCGCAGCGTCAGGCGGCTCTGACATGATGCGTACCGTCCTCCGGAAGATCGGAGAACTATCGCCAGCCTACGCAGACGCACGACGGGCAATCATCGACCCGGAATGGGCAAGGACCACCGCGTCGATACGGGGAGGTCGAGGACCGAGCCGGACGCGAGCGACCTATTCCTGCTCCTGACGACCCAAGTGCAGATAGGTCGGGTTGAACTCGGCGACGGCAGTCAACCCCTCCCAGTCGAGGACCTTCAGGCGCCTGCTGCGCACTGTGACCAACCCGGCATCTCTCAGATCATTGAGGGTTCGGTTGACGTGGACGGAAGTAATCCCAAGCGCATCACCAAGTTCGGACTGTGTCATCGGCAGCGGGCACGTCCGCCCGGGAGCCAGCCCTACTGCGTCCATGCGCGTGATCAATTCGCAGAACAGATGGGCCATGCGGGAATAGGCTTCGCGCCTGCCAATGTTGAGCAGCCATTCGCGATAGAGGGCAGCATCGATCAGCGTGATCCCGCCAGAATGCGTCGCCAATGCGGGGATGGGCCCGAAACAGCGCCCGCATGGCGTCGTGTTGGACGAAGCCGAGCCTGCATGGGCTGACTGTGGAGATGCTGTTGTTGAGCACCTTGAGGTGCAGGCTCTGGATGTCCGGCACATCACCGGGACGTGGAACGCCGCGACCTGGCGCTTGCCCGCGAGGGTGGTCTTATACGTGGAGACGAAGCCGTCCAGCACCGCAAAACACCGGGACGGGCGATCCCCTCGCGCACAATGTCCTGGCGAGCGTCGAACTGCGCCTCCTGCATCGGCAAGGCGACGAGTGCCGCCCGCTCCGCCTCGGACAGTTTGAAAAGCGCGATGCTCTCCACCTTGCGCAGGATCGGGTTCGGAGTGGACGGGTCGGGTAAATCGGTCATGCACTCTCCTCCTACGAGCGAGAGCAGGACGGCCCCAGCCGTCGCTTCTTAACATATGTGCTAATTCTTATCGCGGTTCTGAAAGTAACTGGTCTGAGCTTGTTGGCATGACCCTCGAATGTGCCCCATGCCGCATGCTCTGCAGGTACAGGGCACAGCCCCGGAGGCCTTCAAGCGGATTGAAGACCGCGGAGAGAGGCGCAGATCTTGGAGGGTATTAGAACAAGCCGCTGTGTGCCAATGGCCGAGGCCAACCCATCACCGCGTTTCGACCCACAGCAGCAGCAGCGCAGATACCACCAGCAGCGCGCCGAACAGCAGCAACGTTAAGAAATTGCGTCGCTGGATCGCCCCTTCGCCTAGTGCATCGTCGAGCATCGCGGCAGCCGCTGAACCTGCGGTTATTCCAGAGACCAAAATACAGGCGAACAGGATCGAGCCAGGGAGGGTCTGGGGCATCGTCTCGGCTATTGCAGCCGGCTTATCCCGGCACTTTCGATCGAACGCCATAGCCTGCCGGCACCCTTGATGCCGTCTTTGACTTTAGTATGCGGCGGCCTGACGCATGTTAGGGAGGCAACTGCCGAAACTGTACATCTTCACGCCGTTGTGAAGGAGAACCGGTGTGGCGCACTACACGATCGATACCGACGACGATGACCTGCTCGTCGAGGGCGACTACGGCGAGGGCCTGACATGTCCCTCGACTGCCCGCCGCATGGCGCTGTCCGCGCTCCCGGACATGGCCAGGGACAGGCTGCCTGACGGTGACCGCCGCACATTCCGGGCGATCGTCCGCGACGAGAATGGAATGGAGATCTACTCCGCGACGCTCTCGCTCGTGGGCGAGTGGAAGGTCGCCCCTCCGCCCTCCTGATCCGTGTCGCACCGGCCGGGCGACCATATCATCACGGCTCGCCCGGCCTTGCGTAATTTCCGACCCAAAGTCGCCGCAGCCTTGTTAACTCTCGCCGCGCGCCGACCTTATGTCAGATGCTTTGGACACCTGCCGCCCGGTCTCACGGCCCGCATAGTCGATGTCAGGGTTGAACGACTGTTCCTTGAAGGGCTGGGCCGACGTGCGGTTGACCTCCGCTTTGGCCAGCTTGAACGCCTCGGCCGCCGGGATCGCGAGACGGAGGACGGTGGCGAACCCCTCTAGGATCAAGTCCTCGGCATGCGGATTGCCGCGTGCAAGGTTTCGCAACTTTGCCAAGGTTGGCTCTGGGTTCGCCCTAACGCGGCGACGAAAGGACTGCCGGCGCCATTTGGCTGGCGCTCTAGCCGCTCTTTGACGGGCGGCTTCCGGTGAGCGAGTTTTATCTGCGTACAAGCTTCGATCTCTGTTGATCCCAAGTTTGAAACACTTTTTCCATTGGGCTGCAAGACTACGATCCGGCAATTTACACAACGGGTCAGCACGCAATGCCGATATTTCTTCTGGCCTCCATCGTCCGGAATAATTTTGCCTTCGTGTCACGTATCCTCCGGAAGCCGAAAGACCTTCAATCAGCCTTGCTGCCTTACGCATTGTGTTGACACGCTGGCAACATTTATCCGAGCAATATATCTTATCAAAAACAGTTGTCTCGAACCTATCCCGGCAACTTGGGCATTCTAGCTTTCTCAAAGGCTGTATGTTACGCCCCGGACGCAGATTAATACCAGCCCTATGGCCTCTGATTTTACACTTACTAGAGCAATACCATTTGGTTATCGGCAAATTTTCAAAAGTTTCATCGCACATCAAGCATTTTTTATCTGCTCTACGAGAATTTAAACGGATATACTTTAGACTTATACTTTCTGTAGTTGATATTACTGAACATCTGCAACCTGATGATCGGCCAGATTGGCAGATATTACTACGCTGAAGCGTTTCGTTGCATATCTTACACGTCGCCATCGCCAGCCTCCGTAGCCGTCCGGCTATGAAAACTGTGTTCGGATTTTCGCTGGTCCTCAACCCAACTTGGTGGGCCCCCGCTGGCGCCGCCATGCGCTCGCTGGGACGGTGCGGGAATTGGCTATAAAGAGGCTCGCCCTATCCCGCGCGACCCGCGCGCGGTCCTATAGCCTCGGCGGCAATCCTCACGTCCGAGATGCCTTAATACCTGCAAACCTGATCGCAGGCTTCCCGAGCCGATCCCACTGAATAGCCGGGTCACCCCTTCTTGATGGGCAATCGCCGTTCGACCACCGGCGGCTTGCGATGCTTCAGCAGGATGTCGTTGAACGCATCGACCATCAGCCGCTCAAGCGGGATGTCGAGATCTTGCGCCAGCCTGGACATTTCGACCCAGCCCGCACGGTTCACGCGGACCTGCATCGTCTTCAGATCAGACGGGCCAGGGGCGGGCGGCTCGGCTTCCCGCGAGGGCTCGGCATCATCCGACACGGCCGCGGCGGGCACAGGTGCCGACGCCTTCTGCTCCACGAAGCTGTTGAGTTTCGGACGGACCGGACCTGCCATCGTTGATGCCTCGATTGCGGATTGAAGGGATGCAGGATGTGCGGCTTACCGCGATGCCGCTTCTACTACTTGCGGCGGAATTCGTGGGCTAGCGCGACTACCTGTGACCACATGGATGCGATCTCGGTGGCCGCCCTCCCCTCGGGGTCGTACTCGTTCACGGACTGGCCGGAGATCAGAGCATGGCTCAAGCCGGCGCGCTGCGACACCTGGCCGGGGAGCACAGGCGCTCCCATCCCAGAAAGCATAGCGCGCGCCTCGGCGACGATCGATATCTCGGTGTCCCTAGTCGGCGGCGGCGCGGCGTTGATGACGCAAGCGATAGGCGCCTTGAGGCTCTTGGCCATCGATAGGGTCGCGGCCACGGCATCGAGGTCGAAGGGCCCCGGGCGGACCGGGACCACCGTAACGGTCGCTCGCGACATCAGGGAGGAGATAAGGGCGGCGTTGTGGGGCGGGCTATCGACCACCACCCACTGAACGCCGTCTTCCTTGGCTGCGTCGAGGATCCCGGGGAAGGTCCCGCCGTCTGCCTTGGCCAACAGGGGTGTGTCGGCCTCGCGGCGCTTGTACCAGAAGGACAGTGAGCCCTGCGGGTCGGCATCGATCAAAAGGGTAGGCCCCTCGCGTTGGGCCAACGACCCGAAATGGGCGCAGAGAGGGACTTGCCGCTGCCGCCCTTCTGGGTCGCCACCAAGATCACATGCATCGCGGCTTCCCCAATTACCGGCAACCCGAACCACCGGCATCCTTCCATCCCGCGGTTAAGGCTTTGCGGCGACGCGGGGAAGAGGCTACCCGCAACACCGGCATACAGGTTTGCAGGTATTGAACTACGAGGCCCGGCGGCGCTTGCCGGACTAGTTCACCAGCGGCTGCCGCCCAGCATGCCCTTCTTGATGTTGTCCATCAGCCTGTCGCGAGGGTCGCCGGCGGCCTCCGCCTGGCGTGCAACCTCATCCGCCAAGGCACGTGTATGCTCACGCTCCGCCTCGGCTGCGGCCGCCGCTTGAGCTGCATCATGCTCGGCGACGATCTGCCTGCAGCCTTCGACCAAATCGTCTTCCTTCATGCCCATGGTCTTCATCTGCGAGCGGATCGCATCTTTGGCCCAAGCAGTCGTCATGTGCGACCCTCCGATTAGTTATGTGAATGCCGCGGGCCGCCCCGAAGGGTAGGTCGCGGCCTAGCCAGAAAGCAACGAACTCGGATGTCTCTCGTGCCACACAATCGCTCAATCCCGAGCAGCTGGAGGAAAAAACCGGCCGCTTGGTACCCGAGGCGAGAGGCTGCTTTCGACCGAGGCCGTGTCAAAACGCATTGATCGTGGCCGCTAGCGCCGATCCGCAAGATGATGACGGCAGCGCGGTGGACCGCTTCAGGCTCGAATGGCCTGGATGAGCCAAGCTGCGCCGAACAAGCGGATCATCCGCTTCACGTTGTAGGCGAGGATCGCGAGGCTCATCTCGGTTCTCACGCCTTTCAAGCCCTTCGTCAGGAACGGCGTACTGCCCATCCAAGCTTTCAACGTTCCGAAGACGTGCTCGACCGTGGCGCGCCAAAACCGCCATGGCGTCGGGCATGGAATCGAGCCGCCTCTGCATGGTCTCCAGCACCGCCTCATGCTTCCAGCGCTTGAAGCGCTTGACCTTCTCGGTCGTGCAGTGCGCCCGCATCGCGCAGGCATGACAGGCCTCCAGATTGCGGTATTGGTCGATGTCGCCGTGTCGATCGGAGCGCGCGGCAGACTTCGTCAGCACAGCGCCGGCGGGACAGACGTAGTGATCGGCCGCGGCGTCGTAGACGAAGTCGGCGCGCACGAAGAGCCCCTTCTTGGCTCGACCCGACGTGTCGGCCCGCGGCATAGCCGGCAGGATGCCCGTGCCTTCGCAGGCCAAAACCTCGTCGCCGTTGTAGTAGCCGCGATCGGCCAGACCGTGACCTCCTCCGCGCCGATGGCCTGTTTGGTCTGACCGCCCATCGAAACGAGCTGGGTTCGGTCGTGTCCTCGTTGATGACGTCATGGGCCACGACGAGATGATGCTCGGGATCGACGGCGATCTGGACGTTGTAGCCGACGATGCCCGCCGCGCCCGCTCGTCGCCATCGAGCGCGCGTCTGGATCGGTGAGTGAGACCTGTCCGTCGTCCGCGGCCTCCACGCGCTCCTGCATCTCGCGCAG
Source organism: Methylobacterium sp. WL1 (assembly GCF_008000895.1). Lineage (NCBI taxonomy): Bacteria > Pseudomonadati > Pseudomonadota > Alphaproteobacteria > Hyphomicrobiales > Methylobacteriaceae > Methylobacterium > Methylobacterium sp. WL1. The sequence goes on from NZ_CP042822.1 coordinate 18,267, forward strand.
GAAGGCCATCTGTCGGCGCAGAGCGGCGATCTTCTCGCCGATACGCTGCGTCCGCGCCTCGGGAACGTCGTTGCCTTCTCGATCCGCTCGGTCGAGCGCCGCGAGGTAGCGGGCGATGCTGGCATCCACCTGTTCCAGGCGCTTGGCGACCTTTGCTCACAGTGTAGTTGCGGTCCCGGTTGTTGACCGCTTTGAACTTCGAGCCGTCCAAGGCGACGGTCGCCCCGGCGAAGAGCCTCAGATCCCGGCACAGCACCACGAACTGCCGGCAGGCCGCCTGATCGCAGGCCCGTTGTTGCGCCTGAAGTTGGCGATCGTCTTGTGGTCAGGGAGCCAGGCAACCGGTCAGCCACATCACCTCGATGTTGCGCTGCGCTTCACGCTCAAACCGCCGGCTGGACGGCACCCGGTTGAGATAGCCGTAGAGGTAGAGCTTCAGGAGCGTGGCCGGATCATACGCGGGCCGCCCCGTCGCTGCGGGCTCGAAGCGGTTGAAGCCCAGTGTGCCCAGATCGAGGTCGTCGATGAAGGCCTCGACCACGCGAACCGGATTATCCGCGGTGACATAGTCGTCCAGCGAACTGGGCAGCAACCAGGATTGCCGACGGTCCTGCCCTTCGACGAACCGACCCATGCCGACCTCCGCAGATGAGGCCGTAAGTCTATCTCAGACCGGACTTTTGACACAGCCTCGACCCATTGCAGAAGCCGGGAACGTCCGCATACGGGCGGCTCGATGAGACAGCGATGCGCAACTGGAACGAGCAGGCAGAAGCTTTTCGTTGACCGAGCGCTCAACAGCTACGCCGTATCGTCCGCGACACGGACGAAATTGGCGATGATACCGGACATCTCGCCATCGATCCGCGACGGCGTCAGCCGGACGCGGTAGCGGTTGCTATCCGAACCGTCGAGCAGACGGTCCGTCATCCCGCCATGGGTCATCACCGCTCGCGCATCTTCGGGCAACCACGATAGGGAGAACGGCGCTGCGAAGTTGCTCAGCAGCCGCCCGCGGTCGCTTACTTGGGCGCCGAAGATCTGAGCCGCAGCGTCCGTGAGCGTCCGTATGCGCAATTCCGTATCGAGGAATACGCTGGCGATCTCCGTGCTGGCAAACAGCGCCGCTTGCTCGAGCGTCAGACGGTCCAGCGCCTGGATCTTCGATGACAGCTCGTTGTTCACCGTATGCAGTTCCTCATTGATGGACTGGACCTCCTCTTTCGAGGCTTCCAGTTCCTCGTTGCCGGACTGCATCTCCTCATTGACGGAGTACAGCTCCTCGTTCGAGGATTTCACCTCCTCAAGTGATGTCTCGTACTCCTCAATGATCGCCTGGAGGCGCTCGCGCGTCAGCGACAGTTCGCGCTCCAGCCGTCGTATCGTCTCATCCCGCCCGATCTCAACCTGGGTCGCGGACGCCTCGCGGTCGGAGGCCGGGGCGGTCTCGGTGAACACAACCAGAAACAGCGGCTCCGTGCCGGGGCGCGGCGCCATCGGGCTGACGGTCAGCGAGAGGGGCTGACGCAATCCGCTCGACAAATTGATCTCCAGGCCCGTGCGCTCGACCACGGCGTTCGTCTCGATCGCCTCGCGCAAGGCCGTGCGCAATTCCAGCCGTAGCCCCTTGGCCACGAGCGCAGCCAACTCGTGGGTCGGTTGGCCTGGCACTACGCCGAGGACGGTGTCGATCCGTGCCGAGTAGTGCACGGCTTCACCCGCGCGCGTGACCACCGCATGCGGTGGGGCGAACTTGGCCAGTACCTCGGCATCCACCAGGTGGCGTAGGTTTGCGTGCATCAACGCTCCTTGGGGTTTCGTGCGGGCGTCGGGAGCGAGGTCGACCCAGGTATCGCCACTCACCGACGGTAGCCGCACCGGGCGGATCGCGTTCGTACTCTGGAAGATGCGATGCCACCGATCCACGGTGGCGAAGAGGTCCTCGAACCGGGTGACGTTCTCGGCCATGCCGATGAACAGGTAGCCGCCGGGGCGCAGCGCGTAGTGCAGCATCGGCAGCGTGCGTTCCTGCGCGTCTAGGCCGAGATAGATCAGCAGGTTTCGGCATGAGACGAGGTCGAGACGCGAGAACGGGGGATCGCGCAGGACGCTGTGGGGCGCGAAGGTGCACAGATCGCGCACCGCCTTACCGATCACCACACTCTCGCCCTCGATGACAAAATGGCGCGCGATCCGGTCGGGGGAGACGGCGTCGAGATAAGCCCGCGGGTAACGGCCGATCCGGGCGACGGTGAGCGATCGCTCGTCGATGTCGGTGGCGAAGATCTGGACCCGTGGGGGCGCCGGTAGCGTGACCATGTGCTCCGCCAGCAGGATGGCGATGGAGTACACCTCCTCACCGGTCGAGCAGGCCGGGACCCAAACGCGAACCGTCTCCTCGGCGGGACGTCCCTCGAACAGCTTCGGGATCACCTGCTCGGCCAGCGCATCGAACGCATCGGTATCGCGGAAGAACTTGGTCACACCGATCAAAAGGTCGCGGAACAGCGCCGCCGCCTCGGCCGCGTCCGTGCGTAGCCGCGCCAGATACTCGACGGGACCCTCGTCGTTACCCACCACGATCCGGCGGGCCAGCCGCCGTCGGAAGGTCGTGGGTTTGTAGCCCGAGAAGTCGTGCCCAACCTGCCGGCGCAGGATCGCGTGGATCTCGGCGAGGACATCGTCGGCGACCGCGATCCCGTTGGGATCGTCGCTCAAGATCGGCTCGATCGACTTGTGTCCGGAGCCGTGGGTGACGATCAGGCGACCGATCTCATCGGCGACGACGCTGTGATCGACGAACCCGGTCCGAAGCGCGCTGATCGGCATGTCGGGCGTCTCCGGCCCATTCTCATCCGGGGCCTGCGCGAACGTGAGACCGCCGTGCTCCTTGATCGCTTTGATGCCGATCGCACCGTCGCTGTCGCCGCCAGAGAGGATCACCGCCACGGCGCGCTCACCCTGATCGAGCGCTAGGGCGGTGAGAAAGACGTCGATGGGTTTGGGCTCACGCACACCCGGCTCCAATGGGGTCAGGGTCAGGCGCCCTTGGTGAATACCGAAGATCACGCCGGGGGGCATGACGTAGACGCGATCGGGCTGCACAGCCACGGCGTCGCTGGCGACTTCCACCGGCAGGGTCGTGAACCGCGCCAGGACCTCGGGCAGCAGGCTCTCGCGGTCCCGACTGAGGTGCGTAATCACGACGATGGAGGCCCCGAACGGCTGGGGCAGCCCTGCGAAGAAGCCCCGCATGGCCTCGATCCCACCTGCGGAAGAACCGACGCCGACGATCGGGAAGAGCTCGTGCGCCATCATCCTGTCCGTTCCAGATTTGGACTAAACGATCCGGGAGCGGGGAAGGTCCGGGCAATCAGTCGTCGTGGTGCGGGACCGATCGATGTCTTGCCGGTCGCGGTCACCGAATTAGCAGCAGTTCCTGAATGATAAACGAGACGCAGCGCGCGCGTGCTTCGGGGTCCTTCAGCTGCAGGAATAGGCGCATCACCGCTAAGACCTGCGCCAAGTCTTCTTCGGTGGCTGCCGTCTCCGCTCGCCCCGTGTTCAGGTACGGCTCGGGGACGAAGAAGCTGGCGGCAGGCACGTCTAGGATGCGCGCGATACGCTCCAAGGCATTACCCGTGTCAGCACTTGGGACAACGTCGTCCTCTTCCATGATGGCACCTCCACCAGCGGCCCAGAACCCGTCAGTGCATGACGACCTTCGCAGCGCGCGGACTGAGCCCCATTGCGATACGCCGACCGACATGGTGCAAGACGCGACCGAGAAGCGCGCGTGTCTGCGGTTCACCGTCGGCCTCGGCGAGTTCGTAGGCTTGGATGAGGCTTTCGACCAACGGCTTCGATGGATCGGAATAATCGATCCTAGCCACCTGTTCGTATTCCGGTTGGATCACGGCTTGCGTCTGCCGGCGCGAGCGCTCGACGAGGTCACGGGAAATCTGCAGAGCCCGTCGCGTTTCCTCAGCGGCCGCCCGCAATTCACGGGCAGTTTCTAGACGTCGGTCTGCGACATCAGGCTTGGTCATTACCATGCTCTCTGACGAACTTCGATCCACAGTAGCATGAGCCGTACACCTTGTCCCTTTCAGGTTGCTGTGCGCCCGCTAGTGCTCCTCACGATGGTGGTTCGGTATTGGGATAGGCGGTCCCTCTCGCCGTCATTATAGGATCTTCGATTGTTCCAGCAGGGTGCGTGAGCTGAGGCAGTGTGGAACGTCCGCTTCCGGACAGAATGCAGAGGTCCTCTCACCACCCTTTGCAGACGCTCAGCTCTGGGCGGCCAGCGCCTTCTGGATGACGCCCTTGGCTTCGACTAGGTCGTAGAGACGCTGCTGCTCCCCGGCATAGTCCTGGGTCACCTGCCGCCGACTTATGCCGCCGGCCCAGTCCTCATCGTCGACCCCATCCGGGCTCATGATCTCCTCCAGCTCGGCACGAGCGCGCGAGCCCTCGGGCAGGTTGTGCGGGAGGATGTTCGAGGCGGCCGGGTTCTGGAGGAACCACGCCATCATCTCCCCGCTGACCGCGACCCGGTCGGTGAAGTCGGCGATAGCGGCGTCGATGTGGGTCAGCGTCCCCTTCAGGCCCGTCTTCAGCAGGTAGCAGAGGGCGTCGTTGATGCTGTGGAGCCAAACATTGTTGATGTAGCCCTCGCCGCGGTCGGAGGGCTCGTCGAACCCGAGTTTGGTCAGGGCCTTGGCGGCGGCCTTGATCTTGGGGGCATGCGAAGGGCGAAGGCAGACGTCTCGGCCATGGGGGCTCTGATATTAACCGAGAGCTACGATATCATTTGCTGCTGTGATATCAATCTACCATCTCGATACTAATACCTGCATGCCGTTAAAGCGGTATCGCGGACATAATGGTATCCGGCTTGCCTTCACGTCGATCATCGCGTAGCTTCTGATAATGTTTCTTCTCGGAAGTTACGCTGTTAAGTTAAACCTATGGCGACAATCCATCTGATAGACGGAACCTCGGGCCAGCTTTTGCCGGTGAAACGGCCCAAAGCCGCGAGCTGCAATGGGTGCGGCTACTGCTGCGCCGCTGAGCCGTGTGCCCTCGCGGTCGAATACGTCGGCGCCAGCAAGGAAGGCCCGTGCCCGGCTCTGGAGTTCGAGGACGGGCGGGCTTGGTGCGGCCTGGTCCGGCACGCCAGCCGGTACATGGATCTGCCGAACGACTGGGCCGATCGGATCATCGGCGAAATGTTCGCGGCGGCGTTGGGCGCTGGTCGTGGCTGTGATGCTGACGACTACACGCTGCCGGACATTGGGGAGGCGAGCGATGCCTAAGCCGCCCACCTGGCCGCCGACCGACTCCGCCTCCATGAAGGGCGGCCTGGAATGGTTCGCCCGGACCTATCCCGAGGATGCCTACGCCAAGCTGCTCAAGGCCCGCAACGAACTGGTTGCGCAGGGGTATCCTGAGAAGGTGGTCCGCGAGATGCTGAACAGGCAGGCTGACCAGTACGGCCTCCCGCATCTGCCGCCGACCTCATGACCGATGACGCGCCCAACACCCTGCCGGCCGAGCTACCCGCCTATTCAGGCGGTCTGCCTGCTGAGGCCATGGCCTTGGTCCGAGCCTATCAGCGTGCCTCGAAGGCCGATGCGACGGTTCGCGCCTACACGACCGACGCCAAGGTCTTTCAGGCTTGGTGCAGCCGCCATGGGTTCGAGGCCGTGCCGGCGAGCCCCGAAGCGGTGGCCGGGTTCATCGTCTCGGAAGCGGAGGCGGGCCGAGCCGCCTCGACCATCGATCGGCGGATCGCCGCCATCAAGTATGCGCATAAGCTGTCGAAGGCGCTGGACCCCACCGACGACGAAGCGGTGAGGGCGGTCCTGAAGGGCGTCCGTCGCCGGATCGGCACAGCGCCGACCCAGAAGGCCGCCGCCACGGTCGACATCGTCCAACTCCTCCTGGCTCACACGCCGCAGACCCTCACCGGCAAGCGCGACAGAGCCTTGTTGGCCTTGGGCTTCGCCGGAGCCTTGCGCCGGAGCGAGTTGGTCGCCCTCGACGTCGAGGACTTGGTCGAGCATCCCGAAGGCCTGCGGGTTCGGATCCGGAAGGCCAAGACCGACCAAGAGGGCAGGGGCGCCGAGGTCGCGATCCCGCACGGCCGCTATGTCCGGCCGGTGGCGTTGGTCCGGGAATGGCTTGATGCCGCCGGCATCATGGAAGGTCCGGTATTCCGTCCCGTCTCGCGGTCGGGCCGAGTTAGGGGTGCGCAAGTTGCGCACCCTTCCACTGGCTCAAAGGGTGGAGAAATTCCCCAGCCTCAGAAGAGCACGGCGAAGGGTGGCCAAGTTGGCCACCCTCGGCTCACAGACCGATCCGTCGCCAACATTCTGCAGGCCTACTGCACAGCCGCCGGCCTCGATGCCTCAGCCTTCGGGGCTCATTCCCTGCGGGCTGGCTACATCACCAGCGCGGCCGAGCGTGGGGCTGACCTCGCCCGGATCATGGACCAATCTCGTCACCGGGATCCCAAGACGGTCGTCGGCTACATCCGGCGGGCGAACGCCTTCAAGGATCACTCAGGGAGCGGGTTTTTGTAAATTGCGACACCTGACGTCGACCCCCTTTAACCTAGACTGTTGTGCTCGTGGCGATACTCGACCGATATTGTCTTGAGAACGCCCCTGTCCGTGTGGCTAGGCGGCAAATCCGCGAGGCCGCCATGGCGCTGACGGGACGGTTCTGGTTCAAACGAACATGGAGGGGGAAGCTCATCCTCCTCGTCGAGGATGAGAGGCGTCGTTGGTTCAGCCGTCGCGGTGCGACGAAGCTGCGCTGGCGCGATGCAACGCTCCTTGATCTCGCAGAACCGGAGCTGCAGGCGTTGGTAAACTTGGAACGCACGCGTCGTGCAGAGCATACTGCTAGCTCGCTGCGACGCCTGCGCGCGCTCTCATAACTGAGAGGAGACGACGCCTAGCGGCCCATTCGCGATGGATCGTAGCGGCACAATCTTCACAATCGACGGAACGCTGTCGCATGCCGTCTCATCGGACTAGCTGCGGTAGCGGTTCCATTCGGACGGCTGACGAAGGACGCGCCGGCCGCGCGTGAACGGGGGGAACACGGTGACCGGCGCGCTCGCAAGCGGGAGTGTAAGGGCACTCAACCGCCGCCATGGGTACGGATATGGGGATCGCCGGACGGAACGGGCAGTCCCCTTCGCTTGACCTCAGTCCTCAGCCGCCTCTTTGGCCTTCCGCGGCCGACCCGGGGCGCGCTTGGGCTTCTCGGAGGCAGTCTCCGCCTGCTCATCCGTCTTCGGAGCACCCTTCTTTCGCTGTTGGCCGAGGCCGAGCGAGCGGGCAAGAGCCGAACGCTGCTCGGAGTAGCTGGCGGCCGTGGAGGGGTAGTCGCGCGGCAGGCCGTAGCGCTCCCGGTACTGCTCGATCGACATGCCGCTCTTGCTGAGGTGCCGCTTCAGCGTCTTGTACGGCTTGCCGTCGACGAAGCTGATCAGCGCGTCGGGGGTGATCGACTTCCGGATCTGGGAAGGCGTCGGCTTGTCGACCGTCGGGGCCTCGGGTGTGCTGCCCTGACTGAGCCCCGCTAGCGTACTATGAATGCTGGCAAGCAGGTCCGGTAGATCACTGGGCCGGACCGAATTTTTCGACACGTAAGCCGAGACGATGTCGGCCGTCAGTTCCATGAAGTCGACGGGCTGGGCGTCGATCGTCTCTGCGTTTTCGTCCACGGTGCACCTGATTTTAGAAAGGCCGCACTCTGTACTTTCGGATGCGATAAGGCAATTCGGAGCGGAGGTTGTTTTGTGTTTCTGTAGCCACTTTCGGCTGAACGGCGCAGGCTTATCAACCTGCAAGCGCGGATAAGTTCATCACGGAGAACGGCGCTTCCGCCTGCAGGCAATCAAACTGGCTTGAGGATGCCAGTGCCCCCGTAGCAGTTCGTTAACCATACCGCCGGCACCTTGCTCACGGTCAGCCTGCAGGTATCGCCGTGAACCGAGCCTTCCCTGTAAGCGCCGAGGATCCCGCCGGCGATTGCCCGGTACCGATCGATACGCTCAGTCGGCTCTATCGGGCCGAGCCAGAGGCGCTACCCAATCAGCTCGAAGCCATTCCTGAGGCGACACGAGCGCGACTTGCCATCTACCTCTATGGGCGCAGCCACACACGCCAGCTCGGGGTGCAAATTGCAGCGACCTGCGAGGGCGCCAGCCTAAGGCGCGTCGCGGGTTTCGCCGGGAATGCCCTCCACGATCTCTAGCGGCAAAACCCGAGTGCGTGGGTGGATGCCAGTCCGTCGACCGGCGGCAAGCGAGGGGTCAGCCTTGCGGGGTCACGAGCCGCGGCGACGCGCTGACGCTTAAGCTGAACACGCTGCCGCTCTACTGCGCCGCCTTCTGCCGCTGCTGCGCCTGCCAATCGGCGCTGAAGTCCTCGATTTGACCGGCCAGGTTCTTGTCGACCGGCTCCAAAATGATGGCCGAGCGCGGGGCCGACCTCGCCTGCATCATGGATCAGTTCGGCCAACGGGATCCCAAGACGGTTGTCAGCTACAAACGGCGGGCCAGCGCTTTCAGCGATCACAGCGAGAGCGGGTTCCTGTGAGCCCCACCTCACAAAGCCGCGCGTATGCTACGGCCTTGGGGAATATCTCATCGGGATGGTGAGCGACAATGATGTCTGTGTGACGTCCGCGGGGAAGGGTATTAGTATCGTCCCCGGGTAGAGCGTCGACAGGGCCGCAACATCAACGTCTTGCTTTCCTGATGTTGTCGCCACGCGCGTATCAGACACTTGGCCTGATCTATCAATCTTAAACGACACAATGGCCACTCCGCCATTTCGAGGCATCGGGGTGACCTGGTTCATCCTTGTCTTGATGAGGCTGCTAAGTTCCTTGGTGTAGTTCCCAAGGGCATTACTCGGCACCTGCGTGCTACCGACAAATGTTTCACCGCTCGGCTTGTCGGCGTTCAGGGCGTAGACGACCAGCCCGACAGGGATGCACAGGAGCAGACCGATAAGAACCAAGCTTTTGTCGATGGGCTTGCGTGGGAGAACGACGGGTAACGGCTCCGCCGGGGGCGGTGCTGTCGTAGCCGGGGAGGGCAGCTCTGCTACGGCGAACTCGTGATTGCAGAACCGGCAGATCAGGGCTTGAGCCTTCACCTCCTCTGCGCACCGCGGGCAGACCTTCATCGCACTGGGTCGCCTTGCGACGGCGAGACTGCCGCTTGCGCCGTTGGCTTGAGAGAGCAACGGGTTGGTGAAAGCCCACACGAAGGCCGCTATCCAGCCCAGAAAGGTCCAGCCGAGGAACAAGTTTAGCCAGAATATTGCCACCCGCTGATTATGCCTGCGAGCCGAGGCGACAACCGCTGGCAAGAAGTAAAGCAGGAGTACGACAATAACGAGCGTCACGGCCCCGTCAGATAGGGTGCTGTCGTCGGCTGCGCTGGCTGACGATATGCTGACGGCCGCCCAAGCAAGACTTGTTGGCCGAGGAAGCTCGCCGCGCGCCGGAGTACCAAGGGAACGGTCAATGCGCTCATGGGCGTCTAATATGCCGATCTCTTGGCCTTTGTCCTGCGCGGCGTAAAATGGGCCAGTCGCGACAGCGGCCGCCTGAGGGAAGTGGAATGCTCACCAAGCCGCCGCTGTACGGCGACCTCATTGAGCGTCACGGGTTGAGCGTGATCGCAGAAGGTGGGGACCTAGTCCTTACCCCTGACGGAGATATCGCTATCACGAAAAGCGGCGGCGCTCTGTTCGGTTCGGTCGCTCACAACGCCATGTTCCGACTGACGGAGGCGTGGCGGCTCAATAGCCCGTCGTTGCGCCTGATGTACGAGGCCGTCCGCGAACTGCGCGGGCAGCACACCGCTTTGGAAGACGAGGTCGAGATGGCGGCGACCGTTTTCGGGTTCTCAGGGCCGGAACCGTTCTCAGCCGAGGTGTCTGCCTTTCACACCGCGAATGACGCGTTCGGTGCTGCGTTGCTCGGGCGAGGAGCGCTCGCCGGCAGCCTTATGGTCGTGACCTCATCTCTCCTTAGTCGCTTCAAAAGCGACGTGGAGCCGACTGCAGCCGAGTGGAAGGATACGGGCCCCTTCGAGAACGGCGTCTCGGTCGGCCGGCTGATCATCGCGGCCGCCAACGGCTTCCGTCATCACGACGAATGGATTGAAACTCGGGTTGCCGGCGCCTTCACCGCCAATCAGCGACGATCCATCGACCCTCTGGTTCAAGCCCTCAACCTAGTAGGCCCTGATGACCTGTTCGACGATGTGAACGCCTGCGAGCGAGTTATCGTCTTGCTGGGAGATCAGGGCTTCGAGCAGTTCGAGGGGGCGGTGCTCAAGTACGCGAACGCCGTGGCGGCTCTAGTCGAGGCCCGAAGCCCACCGCCACTGTAGGACACGGATCAGCCCGCCCGTGAGCACGGCCCTCAACGCTCAGAGCAAAAAATCGTAGACGGCTTCGGGCAGCCGGTCGTCCGGTGACAAGAACGAATGGTGCTGGACCGCTTCAGGCATCTCGTAGAACAGCGCCTCAACCACACCGCCGAACGTCGGCCCGTCGCAATCCGGAGCCGCCCCTTTGAGGGCGAACAGGCGTACCATGGCGTCCCGCCACCGGGCGTTCATGTCCTCGGAAGACGGGCTTCCCGAACCCGCGCCAAGCGCCGTCCTGAAGACTTGAGGGCTATCGTAGCCGAGGCCACGCGCCATCCCGGTGGCGATGCTGTCGCTCCCGGTAAGGCCGCCGAGGTGGTAGGCCACCAGGACATCGAGCAGCTTGGCGACCGGGTGTAGGGGCCGCGGCGCCGTGCTCGACACGCCCAGGGCCTCCAGCTTCTCCAACCGCTGGCGTAGGCTGGTGACGTTCATGACGGTCACTCCCACGGCGCCGGAGCGCCCTTCAGCATCGCGTCGTAGTCGGACGCGAGTTGATGGACGGTCGCGGTCGCAAAGTATGCCTCGGCCTCCGGTGAACACGGATCGTCCTCGCGCAACGTCGCCTCGTACTGGCGGGCGGCTTCCTCACGCCCCTCGGGCGTGAGCCAGATGGGTGCGGCAGCGCGGGTGGCCTCCAGGCGGGCGAGGCGGGTCAGTAGGTTCGGGGTCATGCGGGCGTCCTCGTCGGCTCGTCCCGCACGCCGTAGAACGTCAGTGCGCGGGCAAGGGTGTCGCTGTCGTCCGTCTCGGGCCAGTTCGGGTTATGCGACTTCGCTGCACCCCACTCGTCGAGGGCCGCGCAGAGAACCCGAAATCCGCGCTGGCTGTGATCGGGGAAGCCGTCCGCCTCGTACCGCTGGCACAAGGACGCGTGCGCCTGCTCGATCCGCCGACCCCATTCCTCGGGGTTCGCCTCGGCCTGGGCTTCCATGTCGTCGTGGTCGGTATACCCAAGCCCGCGAGCGAAGCCGTCGCTGAAGGTGTCCTCCAGATACGGCGGGACCGACTGCCGGGGACGAGGATACCCGCCGAGGGCGATAGCGACTGCGCGCAGCCAGATCCGCACCAGTTCACGGGACGGCCCATCTTGGCTGGATCTCGACACGAAGGAGGCTTCGAGACGGGCGAGCCGTTCCGCGAGCTTCGAGATCATCGGGCACCTCGGGGGCTGTCCAGGTTGAACGTGAAGGGTGCGCTACGGCTCGGCCACTTCCCTGCTGCCGGGAGAGCGTCCCGTTCTGCCTCCGTGAGGAGATCGGAGGACAAGTCCTGCGGCGGCTCGCCCGTGGCCAGCAAGCGGGCGCCGACGTTCATCACGAACACGTCGTCACCCTCATGGATGGCGTGGCCCCGATCCTTCAGGAAGGTCACGATGTCGCCGACCGGCATCCCGCTCGGAGCCTCCACCTGGAAGACCAGTTGCTTGCCGATCGTCGGGGGCGCCGTGGCGGCCTCCAGCCGCGTCAGTCTATCCATGAGCTTCGGGATCATCGCTTGCCTCCTGCAGCATGCTCCAGCGCGCTCAGGCGCGTCGCGAGATCCACGGCCTCGATCGCCTTCGTGTGGGCGTCCACGAGCTTCGAGAGTTCGGCGGCCTCGGACGGGGTGATCTCGCCATCCGCCACACCGTGGAGGAGCGCCTTGGTCGCCTTGGTCAGGTCGGCCGCAGTCTCGATCTCCGGCAGGGTGAAGGTGATGGTCTTGTCCTTCCGAGGCGGGCACAATCGGTCAAGGCACAGCCGCATCGCCGGACCATCGCCACTCAAGGCCATTTCGATCGCCTTGCGAGTTAGAGCTTCGGCCTCCCCGTCCAGCAGGGCCTCGACGGCTTGCGTCGCGCGGTTGCGAGCCCCCTTCGGCCTGCCAGCAGGATTGCCGCTGCGGCCCGCCCCGAACTGCGTTTCCTCACTCGGCATGGCTCAACCTCGGGCCTCTTTGCGTCCCTGTAAAAGCAGGAAAGAAACAGGTTTGGGCATCATCGGTAGCACTCGGTCGTGATGTCTTTCAGGGGCAGATCCCGGTCAGCCGCGACCATGATCCGGACGATGTTGTGGTCCTCGTCCTTCAGGTCGTGGCCGCACTCCCGTAGGAATGCCTCAGCGGCCCCCGGCGGCAGACCTTTCGGACCCTCAATTGCAAACTGGCGCACCTTGCGGTGCCTCAGTGGGCGGATGGCGCTCTCCAGTTTCTGGAGGCGGGCGTTCAAGTCTCTCATATCGCTACCTATTCCCAGTCCTCATACCATGAAAACCGTGAAGACGTATCTACGCATTTGCGGCATTCCGCTTTGCAGGCATTTATGGTTCCCGCTGTTACTGCATCCATCGAAGGCAGCCGTCCGTCTCGCACTGCCCGTGCAGGTGGCCATTGAAGCTATCCCGAGCCCAAGAGAGACGCCCTTTGCACTTGGGGCATTCAACGGTGCCGCTGTCGCCGTCCTGCGCGCTGATCGCTTCGAACACACGGCGCATCGGCGCCTGATCGGCCAGCGGCTCAAGGAACGCGATCTTGAGCCCGGCGGCGAAGCCCTGAAGGGCGGCTGCGGCGGCCTGCTGGCGGAGTTCGCGGGCGTCGTCCCGTACCTCCAATGACACGGCGGCGGTAAGCGCCATTTGCCGGGCGGTCTCGATGCCGGCCTTGAAGGCGGCTTGCTCGCGAGGTGTCATCGGACCACTTCCTGTATGTATGGCAATTGAAGAACAGCGCTTGATGAGCCGAACCCTCAGCACAGACGATTTGCCGTTGCCTCTTGTCTGTGCCTTGCAGCCTTGGATCGACGCCGTTGAGACCGCGACGCTTGGCATGGGCGAGGAGGTCAGAACTGTTGCGGAGGTCGCGTGCGCGGGTCTGCACCGCCGGGTCGTGATGACGGCACCGATTGAGACTGCGATTGAGGATGCACGGATCGCCACGTCCGTCCTAGCGAGCGTGCTGGATTGGAAAGGAGCGGTTCCGGCTACGGCGCGGCCCAACGCCGTGGCGGCTCTGCAAGCCTTGATCGTGTGGTTGCAGAGCGCAAGACCGAACGAGCGGACCATAGCACTGGGTCTGGACTGGTAATCGGTAGTCGGCTCGACCGATCTGCTAAATGAGAGATGTCCCGTCGTCCGAACCGGACCTCGACAATCTGTGATCGCTCGCCGCAGTTGGGATCTTGCCGCACGATCCCAACATAAGAAAACAATCAGAGGAAACGCTACGGTCAGATGATCTGGCCTGCCCTGAAGGGAGATCGTCGTGTTGACTGCACTAGCTCCTATCTGCTTGGCCAGCGCGACTGTGCTGGGTTGTCTGCTATTGTCCGGCAGAGACGCCCGACGTGGGCGCGAAGTAACTGTCATGCTGTTGCTCTGCATCGCCTTCGCAACGTTAGGCGCCATCGGCGAGATAGGCTCGGGCACCGTAACAGTTGGAGGCCCATGATGCTGGACACGTCTTCACTCCATGGGTTGACGACTTCCGTCGCCGAAGCGTTGCGTCCATGGGCAGCCGAAGTTGCCAAAGGTACGGACGCCATCCCGCACAGCCTACGTGCCGCGGCTGAAGAGGCTCCCGGGCGCATTCGAGCCGCAACTACACTGACAGTCCGGATCGACTCGGCGCTAGTCGATGCACAGGCGGCTTCGCTGCGTTTGGCCGATGTAATCGATGAAGGACAGACAAATCGTTTGCAACGGTCGACCAAGGGTGCACGCTCGTCTTTTGAGTGGCTGCTGCAATGCCTGTGGGAAGTAAATAGGATAGATACCGGTGCGTAAGGCGCGTTACTGTCGACAACGGAAGATATCAGTTCGTCGAGAGCGGCGAGACGGCCGACCTGGTCGGCCTTTATACCCTTGCGATGCAGGGCAAATCGGAAGGCGACGGCAGCCGGTGCGTTCAGGTCATGCCTCTCAATACCATCGAGGAGGGCGAGAACCGCTGCAGGCGTAACGGTCTAGGTTACGAGGGTCCCGCTCATGCGGCATCGTCCTGCATGGTCGCGATAAGGCGACGTAGCCCGAACTCGCCCGCCCGCTGATGGTCAGGATCCCGTGAACCGAGCTGCCCGAGCATGTACGTGGCGAAGCGGCGATCATGCAGCGTCACCGCGTCGACATCGGTGGCGAGGATACCGCGGTGCTCGGCCTCGCTCCGGCCAGCACGGATGACCTGAGCGGCGAAGGTCTCACCGATGGCGCGGACGGCGCCGGGGAAGGGGATGGTCTCGGCCATGGTCATCCTCTCAGGCGCTCGCGGCAGTCGCGACGGCATCACGGTTCTCCTCAGGCTGTGGGACGGTGAAGAGCGGCGAACGAGGCCGCACGGTTCGGCGATCAAGCGCCGCGAGGGCTTCGAGCTGGTGCAGGGTGGGCTCCAAGCTGGTCGGGATCGGTCTCGGCCTTGCGCAAGGTCTCGGTGAAGGCGTCGCCGCGCGGTCCGAGGGTAACCCGAGCAATCGCCCGCATCGCGCGCAGCCGCGCCAGGCGCTCGGCTGGATCAACGTCAGGACGCCAAGGCCCGAAGGCGTTCTGCAAGGCGATCATCGGCCGAACTCCCACCAGGGGATGCCAGCCGGCTGCCCGAATTTCATGCGGTGGGTGAGGTGCCCGAACGAAACCTCGGTTGCCGTGATCGCGCGGACCGCACCGCTTGTCGGCAGCACCAAGGCCCCGCAGGCGTCGACCCTGATGATGCCCGCCGCCTCGTGGACCCCGAAAAGCCGGCTCGCTGTCCAACCCAGAGCCTCGGCCTGCAGGCCGAACTGGTCGAGGAAAGCGAGTGCACGCGCATATACGCGGGGCCATTCACCGCCGCGGTAGTCGGGGCAGGGCGGTTGCTCGGGGTCAAGGCGGGCGAGGCCAGCACGCCAATGGGTAAGGCCATCACCGACCGGCAGCGAGCCTGGATTTCCCGTTTCTTCTTCTTTTTCCCGTTTTATAGAGAGAGAACGGGAAATGTAAGTGCATGATTTTGATGGCTTTTCCCGCTGTTCCCGCATTTCCCGTGGGTTTGCGTATGTGTCTCGCGCGCGCCCGCTCGCACCCGCGCGCACCCGCGCCTGGGTGGCTTGAGAAAGATCGGATACCTGATCCCTGTTTTGGCTACGGGAAATCCGGGAAATCCGGGAAATGTTTTTATCTTCAGTATCTTGACCGTTCCCGTGAGCGTCCCTGGAAACGGGAAATCCGGGAAATTTATTCTTTGCGGGCTGCTCGGGCTGCGGCCGGACCGCCTCTGCGGTCTCGGCGAAGAAGGCTGCGAGGTCCATCAGCGGCGGCCTCCCTCGTGAACGGCGAAGGGCGGCTCTTGGCGCGGGACATCATGCGCCGGGTGGCCAAGGACATCGGGGCGGACTGGAGCTTCGAGTCCATGAAGCTCAACGTCGTCCACAAGACCGAGGCGCTGCCGGGCGGCGACATCGTCATCAACTCGAAGACCGGCATGGTCGGCCGAGCGACGCAGACCTTCAACGGCATCATCGTCCGCACGCTGTTGAACCCGTCGATGTACAAGGACCGGATCGTGAAGATCGACGAGGCTTCGATCGATCGCGCCGCGCCGGATCCGACCTTCGGCTACGACAACTCGAACAACGCCAAGATCCCGAGCATCGCAACGGACGCCCTCTATCATAGCGAGCGCCTCGCCGTGCTCCTGTCCTCGGCCCTGTTCCTGGCCGGTGCGATCCCGTTGCTCTGGGCAGTAGGCTGACCCTCCAGGCGCACGAGAAAACACCTCGGCCCCCCGTTAGTAGCACCCAGCCGATGACCACTCAGCCGAGGTCATCCGGTGACGTGCTCCGGCGCTTCGAACCCGGCGGGCGAGGGGCCGTGTTCGTCCAGGGCATCGTGCCGTTAGGCCGACGCGGGATCGACTGAACTTTACCTTTGAGGTCGTCTGTCCGTTCGGGGCGCGGGCCTTGGCATCCACCGTCACGCCACACCCGAAAGGCACGGCCGTAGATCCATTCCTCTCGGTCGTGATCGGCTCGGACGATCATATCGGCGATCACCCGCTCGGCTTCATCCTTATTGAAGAGCGCCTTTCCGAGCAGAGAGACCATGTAGCGCCGGAGCTTCTGCGGCGCGTCCAGATCCGGGCGAGTATGCAAGAGCCGCAGCACCGCATGCAGCGTAGCCCGGGCGACATCATCCCGGTCCGGCGTCCCGGTCCTCTGTCGGCTCTGCCGGCGCTCTGCCTCGGTCTCCGCATGGGCGTCGAGGCTGTGCTTCAGCCGCTTCGACATGCCCTTGCGGGACTTCCGGGCCGGGGGTGTCCATCCGGGACGGCCGGGGATGAGGTTGGGGTCTGGTTCTCGTCGGACATCGGGGTGCCTCCGTTTCAGAGGTCCCTCATTCATACCTGATCGACGCAAGACACAAACGGCCGAGCTACATCAGAGCCTTGGAGGCCTCATCGGCTGACCCGGTCGCATCAGCGGCTGACGCCGGGACCGGTCAGCGGATGACGCTCAGGCGTTAGGGATCCAACTCGCCATGACCGTCTGGCGAGTTGTGATGCCGTCATGGCGAGGCATGGACGACGGTACCTGGATCGATGACCGTCGGGCTTCCAGGCGCTTGGCCTCGTCCCGCCACGCATCGCGCTCTGTCCGCATGGCATCGACGAGGGCATGCATGTTCCCAGCGTCGATAGCGGTCTCCATGAGCATGTCCTGGGCGATCGCGAGCTGCTGGCGCAGGTCAGCGTTCTCGCGCGCGATGGCAACGAGCAGGGCGGTCACGTCTTCGCCCATCGGTACCTGCTCCAGATTGAAGGCAGGCTTTAGCTGAAGCTACGGCCAAGCTTCAACCGCTTTCGTCATCCTAGGTGGCAGTCCTACCGCTACGCTTCTTTCACACCTGGTGGCACAGTGCCGCCACCATGCCGATCCGGCCCGAGCACCGCTTCTTTTACCCGATCGACTGGCGCGAGCTGTCGATGGCGATCCGCTTCGGCCGGGCGCAGGGCCGCTGTGAGAGCTGCGGGCGGCCGCACGGGCAGAAGGTCT
>NZ_CP042823.1:1375000-1612500 GCF_008000895.1 Methylobacterium sp. WL1
CAGCAGGATCGAATCGCTGAGATAGCTGAGATCGATGTCGGTGCGGACCTCGCCGATGACCCCGTGCTGCCCCAGGACCAGCAGCGTCGTGACGCCCTGCTGGTTCAGGTAGCTCAGCATCTCGTGCATCTGCAGGATGAGGTACTCCTCGCCCGGCATCGCGTGCAGGTAGGCGTTCAGGCTGTCGATCGCGACGACGCTGGAGCCGTGCTCCTCCACGCTCTGCCGGACCATGCTGGAGAACTCCCCGGGGGAGAGTTCGGCCGGGTCGATCTGCGTGATGGTCAGGCGCCCGGCCGCGATATGCGGGCTCAGGTCCATGCCAAGGGTCGCCGACCGCGCGAGCAGGGTCGCGAGGCCCTCGTCGAACAGGTAGTAGGTGCCCCGCTCGCCGCGCTCCAGGGCGGTCAGCATGCAGCGGATGGCCATGGTGGTCTTGCCCACCCCGGACGGGCCGAGCAACAGGGTGTTGGTGCCGGGCACCAATCCGCCGCCGAGCAGCAGGTCGAGCGCGTCCGAGCCCGTGGAGCGCGCCGTCGCGTCGAACGGCGTGTGGTGCTCGGCCGCGATCAGGCGCGGGAACGCCAGGATGCCGCCGGTCTCCAGCAGGAAGTCGTGGTAGCCGCCCCGGTACTTGATGCCACGCATCTTGACGATGCGCAGGCGCCGGCGCTCGGAGCCGAACTCGCGCGGGGCCTGCTCCAGCGAGACGACCCCGTGGGCGATGCTGTGGAGCTGCAGGTCGCCCGTCTCCGACGTGCGGTCGTCGAGCATCAGCACGGTGCAGGCCCGCTTGGCGAAGAACTGCTTGAGCGCCAGGATCTGGCGGCGGTAGCGCAGTGGGTTCTGGGCCAGCAGGCGCAGCTCCGACAGCGAGTCGAACACGACCCGCTCGGGCTTCAGCGCCTCGACCCGGGCGATGACCTCCCGGACGGTCTCGCCGAGTTCGATCTCGGACGGGTGGAGGATCGACTGCTCGCTGTCGGGGTCGAGCCCCATCTCGTTGACGAGCTCGTAGAGCTCGATGCCGTCGAGAGACCAGCCGTGGGTCGCGGCGGACGCGCGGAGCTCCTGGCCGGTCTCCGACAGGGTGACGTAGAGCGTCGGCTCGCCCCGGGCCGCGCCCGCGCGCAGGAACTGGAGCGCCAGGGTGGTCTTGCCGGTTCCGGGCGTGCCCTCGAGCAGGTAGAGGCGGCTCGGGGTCAGGCCGCCGCAGAGGATGTCGTCCAGGCCTGGAACGCCCGTCGAGATTCGCGGCGCCGGACAGGCCGGGAACGCCGTTTCGGTATCGATCATCGGCTTGCCCTACGCTTCCCCCACGGTCCCACGCACCCCCCGGTGCCGCGCGCACGGTAGCGGCCGCGCCATGCCTTGTCAGTGCCATGCCTTGTCAGTGCCATGCCTTGTCAGTGCCGCCCGCGCCGCAGCCGTGAGGCGCCCGTGCGCCGCGGGACAGCGCGGGGCCTCACGGCTCGATCATATCCCGGATGCGCGCGGCCAGCGCCTCGATCACGAAGGGCTTGGTGAGCACCTGCATGCCGTCGTCCAGGTAGCCGTTGCCCACCGCGGCGTTCTCGGCATAGCCGGTGATGAACAGCACCTTGAGCCCGGGACGGGTCTCGCGGGCGGCATCGGCCACCTGCCGGCCGTTCATGCCGCCCGGCAGGCCGACATCGGTGATTAGCAGGTCGATCCGCACGTCCGATTGCAGGACCTTCAGCCCGGACGGGCCGTCGGCGGCCTCGATCGCCATGTAGCCGAGATCCTCCAGGACCTCGGTCACCAGCATCCGCACGGAGGGCTCGTCGTCGATGAGCAGGACCGTCTCGCCCTGCTCGGCCCGGGGCACCGCGCCGGCATCCGGCACGGCCACCGCGGCGGAGATGTCGCCGTGGAAGCGCGGCAGGTAGAGGCACACGGTCGTGCCCTGACCGACCTCGGAGTAGATCCGCACCTGCCCGCCGGATTGCCGGGCGAAGCCGTAGATCATCGACAGGCCGAGCCCGGTGCCCTGCCCGATGGGCTTGGTGGTGAAGAACGGGTCGAAGGCCTTGGCGATCACCTCCGGGGGCATGCCGGTCCCGGTATCGGACACGCAGAGCGACAGGTACTGGCCGTGCGGCAGGTCGCGCTCCCGGGCGGCGCGGTCGTCGAGCCAGCGGTTGGCGGTCTCGATGGTGATGCGCCCGCCCTCCGGCATGGCGTCCCGGGCGTTGATGCACAGGTTCAGGAGCCCGTTCTCGAGCTGGCCGGGATCGACCAGGGCGGGCCACAGGCCGGCCGAGCCCACCACCTCGATGTGGATCGACGGGCCGACGGTCCGGCGCACCAGCTCCTCCATGCCGTGGACCAGGGCGTTCACGTCGGTGGGCTTGGGGTCGAGGGTCTGGCGGCGCGAGAAGGCGAGCAGGCGGTGGGTCAGCGCCGCCGCCCGCTTGGCCGCGCCCTGGGCGGCGGTCATGTAGCGGTCGAGGTCGGTCAGCCGGCCTTGGCTCATCCGCGTCTGCAGCAGCTCCAGGCTGCCCGAGATGCCGGTGAGCAGGTTGTTGAAGTCGTGGGCGATGCCGCCGGTCAGTTGACCGACCGCCTCCATCTTCTGCGATTGCCGCAGGGCCTCCTCGACCTTCTCGCGCCGGGCGGCCTCCTCCTCGACGCGCCGCTCCAGGGTGGCGTTGAACGCCTCCAGGGCGGCCTTGGCGCGCAGCTCCCCCTCGATGTTGCGGGCCTCGATGACCGTGCCGATCGGCTCGCCGCGCTCGTTGCGGATCGGGCTTGCGGTGAAGCCTACGGGATAGAACGAGCCGTCCTTGTGGACGAAGACCTCCTCGCCCTGCTCGCGCTCGTTCTCCGGGAAGGCCTGGTCGATCGGGCATTCGCAGAGCGGGTAGGGCGATCCGTCCGGCCGCGTATGGTGCACGACGTCGTGCAGGGCGCGGCCCTCGGTCTCCTCCAGGGCGTAGCCGGTGAGCGTCTCGGCGGCGCGGTTCATGTAGCTGCAGTGCTGGCGCTCATCCATCAGGAAGATCGCCTGCGAGGTGTTGTTGAGGATGGCGTCGAGCCGGCGCGTGGTCTCGACCAGGCGCTCCTCGGCGGCCTTGCGGTCGTGGATGTCGGTGACCGAGCCGATATAGCCGCGGAAGCCGCCATCCTCGCCGCGACGGGGCTGGGCCGCGTCGATGAACCAGCGATAGCGGCCGTCGGCGCCGCGCAGGCGGTACTCGACCTGGAACGGCCCGTGCCGGGCGTTGGCGTCCAGGAACGCCCGGGCCGAGGCATCCCGGTCGTCCGGGTGGACCGCGTCGAGCCAGCCGAGGCCAAGGCTCTCCGCCTCGGTCTGGCCGGTATACGCGTACCAGCGGCGGTTGAGGTAGGTGCAGGCCCCGTCGGCGCCGGTCACCCACATCATCACCGGGGCATGGTCGGCCATGTTGCGGAACCGCGCCTCGCTCTCCCGGAGCGCGGTCTCGGCCCGCATCCGGGCGGTGGTCTCCGTGCAGGTGCAGAACACCCCGGCCACCGCGCCGGCCGCGTCCCGGAGCGGCGCGCAGGAGAGGGTGAACCAGGTCTCCTCGTCGTAGCCGTGGCGGTTCATGACCAGCGGCCGGTTCTCGACCCAGGTCGCCTCGCCGGCCATCGCCGCCTCGACGAGGGGCGCAAGGTCGGCCCAGATCTCCGCCCAGACGTCCCGGAGGCGCGCGCCCATGGCGGCCGGATGCTTGCTGCCCAGCACATCCGCGTAGGCGTCGTTGTAGAGGAGGCCCAGCGCCGGCCCGACGGCCACGAACATCGGGAATCCCGACCCATGGATCAAGCTCACGGCAGCCGACAGCCACTGGGGCCAGCGCTCGGGCGGGCCCAGCGGCGAGGAGGACCAGTCGAACGCGCGCATGACGGCGCCCGCCGCGCCGCCGCCCGCGACCAGGGCCGGACCGTCCCAACCGGCCCCCCCGTCCTCCGCACGCCCCGTCACCCTCGCCAACCCGGTCTCCTTCAACACGCGCGCCCGCGCCCGTCTGAACCGTAGCAACAACGCCGCTCGGCGGCGGCCGTTCTCGGCACCGGCGCGGAAGGCTGCCGGGCCCAGCCCTTGTCGCCCCTGCGAAGGGCGCCGCCAAGTCTCCATCCGGAACCCGGATCCGGATCGACGGACTTGCGCGCGCGGCGAGGGGGAAATACTGGCCCTGGCCGGCACTCGCGGGTGCCTGCGGCTTTCGAGCCCGTCTGAATTGCCGTGCGCCCCGTTCCGCGAGGCGCTATTCCCCCCTGAACCACCCCAGCCCCGCCCCGGGCCCTAGGTGAGGCCCGACCTTGGCGCAGCACGCCCGTTCCCTTCTGTTCGTCGCCTACTGGACCGTCTGGACGGCCCTGTTCGTCGCGCCGCTGGTCGTCCTGGCGCTCGCCGGGGCGCCGGCGCGGCCGGTCCGCACGGCGGCGCGGCTCTGGGCCCGCGGGGTCCTGGCGGGCCTGCACGGCATCGTCGGCCTGCGCTACGTCGAGGAGGGGCGCGAACACCTCCCGGCTGAGCCCTGCCTGCTCGTGGCCAACCACCAGTCGACCTGGGAGACCCTGGCCTTCCTGGTGCTGGTCCCCGACGTCGCCATCGTGGCCAAGCGGGAATTGCTGGCGATCCCGGTGGTCGGCTGGTTCCTGCGGCGCTCGCCGATGATCGTGATCGACCGCGCCAACGGCACGCAGGCCCTGCGGGCGATCATCGAGGGCAGCCAGGCCGCCGTCGCGGCGGGCCGCTCGGTGCTGATCTTTCCGGAGGGCACGCGGGGCCGGGCCGGCGACCCGCTGCAGTTCAAGCGTGGCGTGGAGCTGCTGTACGGCCGGCTGCGCCTGCCGGTGGTGCCGGTCGCGGTGAATTCCGGATTGTTCTGGCCCCGGGGCATGGCCACGCGAGCCGGCACGATCGTGGTGAGCTACCTCGCCGCCCTCGCGCCCGGCCTGCCGGCCGCGGAGTTCCTGCGCGGCACCGAGGGCGCGATCGACCGGGAACTCGACCGCTGGCGTCCGGCCGAGGCGCAGGGGCGGCGTTAGGCCCTCGTTCCAGCACCGACAAACCGGGGCTGCGCGCAGGCCGTCCCGCGGCGAAGGAGCCGCCGCCCACCGCGCGGGCCGCCACCGGCGAGCTGGTCGGGTTGGCGAAGACCCGCTTTCATCTGTCCGCCGGGCTTTACCCGAACACGATCGCGGTCCTCGATCAGCGGATCGACGCGATCGGCCGGACCGGCCACCCCCGCAAGCGTATTCTCGCAACAGACGCGATCCACCGAATCAAGGTGGCCTCGGTATTCCCTACCGACGCCGCAATTTGCAACTCACAGTTGCAATACTGGTTACTTGATGAACCAGGAGGTGTTCATGTCGCTCTCTCCCGCCGCAATCCTCAGCCCCGCGTCGCGCTCCCTCGCATGGCTCGTCGGCCCCGACGCACTCCTATCCACGACCGCCCTCTCCACCGGCCAGCTCGCGAGCCTCGGCCCGATCGCCTCGCTCATCGAGGGCACCGTCGATACCGGCTCCACGGATGCGCGCGGATCGGTGCTGCCCGACGCGGTCAGCGCGACGGCGAACCAGATCGTGCTCGACACCCATGCGCAGCTGGAGGGGCTCGGCCACGCGGTCGCCCCGCTGAACGGGCCGCTGCACGGGCTGACCAATCTCGGCGAGACCGTGGGCCTCGGCCATATCGGCGCGGGCGGCAACCTGATCACCGACCTCACGAGCGCTGGCGCCGACCCGGCCGGGTCCGGCGCGATCCCGTCGCTGCCGAGCGATGCCGGGGCCGTCGCCGCGGCCGCCGGCGCCCTGCTCGGATCGGTCACGGCAGCGCCGGCGAACGGCAACGGCCTGGTCGGGGCCGACGGCATCCTCAGCCCGGCGACCAGCATCCTCAACCAGGCCGTCCTCGATCTGCACACCACGCTGGAGGATGCCGGCCACCAGATCCCGGTGCTGAACGCGCCGGTCCACGCGGTCACGGCTCTCGGCGAGACACTCGGCCTCGGCTATCTGGGTCAGAGCGGCAACCTCCTGACCGACACGCTGGCCCTGCCCGGATCGCTCCTGACCGGCGGCGGCCTGGCGTCGGCCAACCCGGTCCTGTCCGATCTCGGCCACGTCCTCGGCTCGGCCGACACCCTGGTCGGCTCGGTGACCGGGGTCGCCAATGCCGGCGGCCTGCTCTCGTCGGACGGGCTGCTGGCCCCCGTCACCAACCTGGCGAACACCGCGGTGCTCGACATACACGCGACCCTCGAGAATCTCGGGCACGCGGTTCCGCTCCTGAACGACGCCCTGCACGGCCTGACCCATCTCGGCGAGACCCTCGGCCTCGGCCATCTGGGGCAGGGCGGCAACCTCCTGACCGACGTCGCGGCCCTGCCCGGGGACTTGCTGGGCGGCCAGGGCCTCGGGGCGCTGTCGCCGATCCTCGGCGATGTCGGCGCCGTGACCCACGCGGCCGGCGGCCTGCTGGGCGGCGTCACCGGCCTCCTCGGCGGGCTCGGCGGCGATACCGGAGCGCCAGGCGGCAGCCTGCTCGCCCCCGTGACCTCGGCGGTGGATGGCCTGCTCGGCGGGCACGGCGGAACGCCCCTCGACGGGTTGCTCGGCGGCCTCGCCGGTGGAGGCCAGGCGGATGGGATCGGCACCCTGCTCGGACCGAACGCGCCGCTGCAGCCCGTGGCCGGGCTCGCCAACGGGGCGATCGACGCCATCCACGGCGTGCTGGAACAAGCCGGCCACGACGTGGCGATCCTGAACGCGCCGCTCCACGCCGTGATCGACCTCGGCACCGATGTGGGCTTGGGCGAGCTCGGGGAGTCGACCAACCTCCTGACCGACGTGGTCAACCTGCCCGGCGCGGTTCTGAGCGGCAACGCGGCCCCCGCGATCGGGCAGGTCGCCGGCGATGTCGGGCATGTCGCCGGTGCGGCCGGCGGCGTCCTGGGGTCGGTGACCGGGGCCCTCTCCGGCGCCGCCGGCGGCCAGGGCGGCGCGGGTCGCCGTGGCACAGGCGAAACTGCGGGCATTCGGGATCGAGTCGTTCGGGCGACACGGAGGGCGGCGCGGGCGGCAACCCGGTCGGCGGCCTGCTGGGCGGCCTGACCGGCGGCGGCTCGGGCGATGCCGGCCCCGGGACCCACCCGCTGATCGACGTGGCCGCGGGCCCGACCACCGCGACGCCCTGGCCAACGCGGCCGTGCTCACCCCGCCGCGGATCCGTCCCACACCGTGCAGGCGAGCGCCATCGCGGTGGGTGCCGACCAGCCGAGCCTGGCCACCGCCAGCCTGCTCTCCGGCGACAGCATCCTGCTGCCGCAAGGCAGCGGCGGCGGCGTGGATTCCCTCGTCGGGCAGATCCTGAGCCCGGCCTCGACGGCGCCGGCGGGTGCCGGGGAAGCCGGCGGCTCCCACGGGGCGAGCCTCGATCTCGGGACCGTCACGATCGACCTCGGCAGCCATGCCGACATCCACCACACCGACCCGACTCCGCACTCGGCCGCGGGCGGCCTGCACCTGCTCGGCCTCTGACGACCGGAGCCCCCGCCGCCCACGCGGCGGGGGCTTTTTTTGGGAGGATGTGGAGCCGAGGCTCCGGGGGACAGTCCGTTGACCGACGAACGCGTGTTGCGTGCTGCCAAGCGCCGGGAATTCTGGGCCGCGATCGGGGCCGGGCGCACCGCCCTGATCACCGTGATGATCGTCAGCGGCCTGATCAACCTGCTGATGCTGACCGCCCCGATCTTCATGCTGCAGGTCTACGACCGGGTGCTGCCGAGCCGCAGCATCGCCACCCTGGTCGGGCTCGCCGGCATCGCCCTGATGCTGTTCGTGATCCAGAGCGTGTTCGAGGTCTTCCGCGCCCGGATCCTGTCGCGGTTCGGCCGCCTGGTGGACGAGCGCCTCGGTCCGCGGATCTTCCGGACCCTGCTGGCGCGCGGCTCCGAGACGCCCCGCGGCGACGACGGCCCCCAGGCCCTGCGCGACCTCGACACCGTGCGGGGCTTCGTGTCGAGTATGGCGCTCACCGCCTTCTTCGACCTGCCCTGGGTGCCGCTCTACATTGCGGTCTGCTTCCTGTTCCATCCCTGGCTCGGGGCGGCGATCGCGGCCGGCGCCCTGTTCCTGTGCGTGCTGACGGTCCTGACCGACTGGGCCTCCGCCGAGACCACCCGGGAGACCGTGCGGGTCGCCGGCGAGCGCCGGTCCTTCACCGACATGGCGCACCGGACGGCGCCGCTGCTCTGCGCGCTGGGGATGCGGTCGCGGGTGGCCGACCTCTGGCAGGTCCGGACCCGCCGGAACCTCGACGTCGCCACCTCCGGCAACGACCTGGCCATCGGCTTCGGTGCGGTCGCGCGCTTGCTGCGCACGGTGCTGCAATCCGGGATCCTGGGGCTCGGCGCCTACCTGGTGGTGCGCGAAGAGGCCACCGCCGGCGTCATGCTGGCCGCCACGATCCTGTCGGCCCGGGCGCTCGCGCCGGTGGACCTCGCCATCGCCAACTGGAAGTCGTTCTCGGCCGCCCGGCAGGCCTGGAGCCGGCTCGTGGCGTTCCTGCCCCGGCGGGAGCCGGAGACCCTGACACCCCTGCCGGCGCCCCGGGAGAGCGTGCGCGTGACCGCCCTGTCGATCGCCGCCCCCGGGACCGACAGCCTGATCCTGCACGACGTCAACGTCGCCTTGGCCCCCGGCAGCGCGCTCGGGGTGATCGGCGCCAGCGGCTCGGGCAAGTCCACCTTCGCCCGCGCGCTCGTCGGCCTGGCCCGTCCGGTCCGCGGGGTGATCCGCCTCGACGGCGCGGCGATCGACCAGTGGGATCCCGACGCCCTCGGGCGCGCCGTCGGCTACCTGCCGCAGGACATCGAGATGTTCGACGGCACCATCGCGGAGAACATCACCCGGTTCGACCCGGCGCCGGACCCGGAGGCCCTGCAATCGGCCGCGAAGGCGGCGGGCGTCCACGAGGTCGTGCTGCGGCTTCCGGGCGGCTATGACGCCCGGGTCGGCGCCGGCGGGCTCGGCCTGTCGGGGGGCCAGCGCCAGCGGATCGCGCTGGCGCGGGCGCTCTACGGCGACCCGTTCCTGGTGGTGCTGGACGAGCCGAACTCCAACCTCGACGTCGACGGCGACCGCGCCCTGTCGGCCGCCGTGCAGGGCGTGCGCGCCCGGGGCGGCATCGTCGTGGTGATCGCCCACCGGCCGAGCGCGCTGGCGGCGGTGGACCGCATCCTGGTCCTGGGCGAGGGCCGCGTGCGCCTGCACGGGCCCCGCGACGAGGTGTTGGCGCAGCTGGGCGCCCTGACCCGGCAGACACCCACGAGGGTCGCATGACGCGGGACCAGGCCTCCGCCGACCCGACCCGCGAGACCCGGCGCTCGCTGCGGCGGCACGTCGTCGGCGTCGCCGCGGTGATCGTGCTGGCCACCGGGACCGGCGCCTGGACGGCCGCCACGGAACTGTCCGGGGCGATCATCGCCACGGGCTCCCTGGTGGTCGAGAGCAACATCAAGAAGGTCCAGCACCCCACCGGCGGCGTGGTCGCCGAACTGCCGATCCAGGAGGGCGCCCGGGTCCTGGCCGGCGACCTGCTGGTCCGCCTCGACGCCACCACCACCCGGGCGACCTACGACAGCGTCACCAAGAGCCTGTGGGAGATCGCCGCCCGCAATGCCCGGCTGGAGGCCGAGCGCGACGGCCGCGAGGAGGTCGCGTTCCCGGCCGAACTCGGCGGAGCCGGATCCGATGTCGCCCGGATCGTCGACGGCGAGCGCAAGCTGTTCCGCTTCCGCCGCGACGCGCTCCAGGGCCAGAAGGCGCAGCTGCGCGAGCGGATCGGCCAGCTGCGCGAGGAGATCAAGGGCTTGGTCGAGCAGGCCGCCGCCAAGGAGCAGGAGACCACGATCATCGGCCGGGAATACGAGGGCGTCGAGGATCTCTGGAAGAAGAACCTGATCCAGCTGACCCGGCTCACGAGCCTGCAGCGCGACATGTCCCGCCTCAAGGGCGAGCGCGGGGTCCTGGTGGCCAACATCGCCCAGACCAAGGGCAAGGTCTCGGAGACCGAGCTGCAGATCATCCAGCTCGAGCAGAACCTGCGCAGCGACGTCGCCAAGGAGCTGGCCGAGAACCGCGCCAAGGCCGCGACCCTGACCGAGCAGCGGATCGCCGCCTTCGACCAGCTCCAGCGCATCGAGATCCGCTCGCCGCAGACCGGCTACGTCCACGAGCTGGCGGTCCATACCCGTGGGGGCGTGATCTCCCCGGGCGAACCGATCATGCTGATCGTGCCGAACGCCGATTCCCTGGTGGCCGAGGTCCGGGTCGCGCCCCAGGACATCGACCGGCTGCAGACCGGGCAGGCCGCCGGCCTGCGCTTCCCGAGCTTCGACCAGCGGACGACCCCGGAGCTCAACGGCCGCGTCATCCGGATCGCCGCCGACGTCAGCGAGGACAAGCGGACCGGCAGCTTCTACTACCTGGTGCGCCTGGGCGTGACCAAGGACGAGCTCGGCCGGCTCGATGGCGCCAAGCTGATGCCCGGCATGCCCGTGGAGGCCTTCATCCGGACCGCCGACCGGACGGTGCTGTCGTACCTGACCAAGCCCCTGGTCGATCAGGCGCGCCGGGCGTTTCGCGAGAAGTAGGGCCGGGCGCCTGTTCGCCGGGCCGGCAAGGATATTGCAACTCTTGATTGCATAATGGAACCGGGCCGCCGGGATCCGGCACAACCGACAGGCCAGCCACCATGCCGATCGACCCAAAGAACCTCGCGCAGACCGCGACCCTGACCTACAGCGCCGAGTTCGACACGCTGCAGCTCTGGAACGGGACCTCGGGCCTCGACACGGCGGGCGGGCCGCAATGGGGCAGCTACGTCACGGCGACCGGGACGCGTCCGTTCAACCAGGAGCAGGAATGGTACCTCCGCGCCGACCATCTCGTCGGCGGAAGCGGCGCGGCTTTGCCGAACCCGTTCGGCGTCCATGACGGCATCCTGACCATCACGGCCGCGCCGTCCGACCCGGCGCTGCTCCCGGACCTCGGCGGCCAGCCCTACACGTCCGGGATGATCAACACGTCCCACAGCTTCAGCCAGACCTACGGCTACTTCGAGATGCGGGCCGAGCTGCCGGCCGGGCAGGGGATGTGGCCGGCCTTCTGGCTGCTGTCGAAGGACGGCTCCTGGCCCCCCGAGATCGACGTGATGGAGATGCTCGGGCACGACTCCGACACGCTCTACACCAGCGTCCACAGCCTGGCGCCCGGCCAGACCGCCGGCGACCACACCCTGAGCCAGGGCACCGCGCACGTCGCCGACATGAGCGGGGGCTTCCACACCTACGGGGTCGACTGGGGGCCCGACAGCCTGGCCTTCTACTTCGACGGCCAGGAGGTCTACCGCACGCCGACGCCGGCCAGCCTGGACAAGCCGATGTACATGATCGCCAACCTGGCGGTCGGCGGCACGTGGCCGGGCGATGCCGACGCGACGACGCCGTTCCCGGCCCACATGAACATCGACTACCTGCGCGCCTACCAGGCCAACCCGAGCAGTGCGGGCGCGAGCCTGGAGCCGGTCTTCCACTTCTACGACGCGTCCACCGGACAGCACCTCTACACGGCCAGCACGGCGGAACGGGACACCCTGACGGGTTCCCAGACGGCCTACGCGTATCAGGGGGTCGGCTGGGCGGCGCCCACCGACACGGCCGGCACCGCGGACGTGTTCCACTTCACCAACGCGGCAACCGGCGACCATTTCTACACGGCCAGCGCCGCCGAGCGGGACGGCCTGATCGGGTCCGGCTCGGGCTACCGCTACGACGGCGTCGCCTTCGAGGCCTACACGGATCCGTCCGCGCCCGGATCGGCCGCGATGAACATCGAGCGGTTCGTCAACACCGAGAGCGGCCGCCACTACTACGCGTCGAGCGCCGCGGAGATCACCTATATCGAGAAGGGCCACGCCGGCACCGGCTGGATCGACGAGGGCCACGCCTTCACGCTCCACGCCCCGACCCAGAGCATGTTCGGCCTGTAGCGGCCGGGGTGGGGGAGGGGGACGACCCGGATCGGATCACGATTGCGGCAGCAGGGGCCGGAAACCGCCGTCGTCCGTTATGTTTGCCCGATGCGGCGGGAACAATCGCCGGGGCCGCCTTTTGTGCTGGCGGTCCCACCCGTCGGCCCGGTCCGGATCGCCCGCCGACCCCATCGAGACAGGAGATCGCTGTGCCCGCGGCGCGAAGCGCGACCATGCGCGAGCCCATCCGGCCGGCCGCTCCGGCCGGCGGGATCGCCGACGCACGCGCGGCACGCTCCTGCCTGGGCCGATTCCGCGCGACCCGATCCTGCATGGTCCGATCCTGCGTGGCCAGATCCTGCGTATTCCTCGCCCGCGCGACAACGGCATGACCGCCCGGACCGCCCTGGACGTGATCGGGCAGCTGCCCCGGCGCTCGAAGACCGTCGACCGGATGGTCGCGGGCCTCGCGGTGATCCTGACCATGCTGGGCATCGCCGTGG
Organism: Methylobacterium sp. WL1; assembly: GCF_008000895.1. Classification (NCBI taxonomy): domain Bacteria; kingdom Pseudomonadati; phylum Pseudomonadota; class Alphaproteobacteria; order Hyphomicrobiales; family Methylobacteriaceae; genus Methylobacterium; species Methylobacterium sp. WL1. The sequence goes on from NZ_CP042823.1 coordinate 1,387,538, forward strand.
GCGCCTCGGTCTACCAGCAGCGCGGCAGCGAGGCCGTGCGCCACGCCCTGGCGGTGGAGGGGCGCCTCGGCCGGGTGCTGTCGGCGGTGCAGGACGCCGAGACCGGGCAGCGCGGCTACCTGCTCACCGGGGACGAGGATTTCCTGCCGCCGTTCCGGGCCGGCCGCTCCAAGGTCAACGGCGAACTCGCCCGCCTGGGCGACCTGCTGCGGGACGACGACGGCCAGCGCGCCGAACTCGACGGCCTGATCCTGCTGATCCGCGAGAAGCTCGGCGAACTCGCCACCACCATCGACCTGTACCGGGGCGGCGACGCCGAGGCGAGCCGGACCCTCGTCCGGGAGGGGAGCGGGCGCCGCCTGATGGACGAGATTCGCACGGTCGTGCGCCGCATGGAGGCCCAGGAGACGGCCCTGATGGAGCAGCGCCAGGCGGCGGTCTCCCGGATCGCGCTGCTGATCTGGGCGGCCCTGGCCGCGCTCGTCCTGGTGCTGATCCTGTTCGCCGTGTCGGTCATGCGCGAGGCGGGGCGCCGCCGCCGGCTGTCGCGCTTCCTGCCGCAGGAGCTGGTCTCGCGCCTGGCCGACGACGACGGCAGCCTGCGGGCAGGCCGGCGACAGCAGGCGGTCATCGCCTTCGTCGACATGCGCGGCTCCACCGCCCTGGCCGAGCGCCTCGACCCGCAGCAGCTCTCCGCGTTCCTGTCCGCGTTCCGGCGCCGGGTGATGTGGACGGCCAAGCTGCACAACGGCGTGGTCGACAAGTTCCTGGGCGACGGCGCCCTGGTGGTGTTCGGCCTGCCCGAGGCGCAGGGCGACGACGCCGCCCGGGCGGTGGCCTTCGCGGGGGACCTGGTCGAGGCCATCGCCCGCTGGAACCGCAAGGGCGAGCACGACGCCACGGTGCGCATCGGGATCGGCCTCCATTGCGGCGAGGTGTTCAGCGGGATCATCGGCGAGGAGGCCCGCTACGAGTTCACCGTGCTGGGCGACACCGTGAACGTCGCCGCGCGCCTTGAGCAGGCGACCAAGGTCCACGGCGTGCCGATCCTGGCCTCGGAGGCGGTCCGGCGGGCCGCAGGCCCGGCCACCGCGGTCTGGCGGGAGGTCAGCCGCGAGCCCCTGCGCGGCCGCCGGGAGCCGATGGCCTATTTTTCCGTCGAGCCGCCAGGCCACGCCGAGCCCGCACCGGCCCGCCTGCGCGACGTCGATCCGCTCCCGGAACTGGCGCTGTAGCCGCGCTTTCGAGCCGCGCCGGCAAGCGGCGCGGACGCGACCCACCGAGAGGCCGATGCCGAGCGATCTGTCCTGGCTGCTGCGCCGCGAGACCCTGCTGGCCGGCGCCGTCCTGCTCCTCGGTGTCGCGGCCCTGGCCGCCTGGTATCTCCTGCAGGCGACCGTGCTCACCGTCGCGGTGGCGCCCCGGGACGGCACCGAGCCCGCCCTGATCAAAGCCTACGCGGACGCGCTGGAATCGGGCCGCACGGGCCTGCGCCTCAAGATCCTCGCTTTCGAGGACGTGCGCGAGAGCGCCGCCGCCCTGCAGGACGGTCGGGCCGACCTGGCGGTGGTCCGGCCCGACGTGCTGCTGCCGACCAACGGGCTCACCCTGGCGATCCTGCGCGACCAGGCGATGATCATCGCCTCGCCCGAGCAGGCCGGCATCACGGATTTCCCGCACCTGGCCGGCAAGCGGATCGGCATCGGCACGCACCGGGACGCCGATATCGGACTGCTCAAGAGCCTCCTCGGCTATTACGGCCTGACGCTGGAGCCGGCGGCGGGCACCGGACCGGGCGACCGCGCGGTCGTGCTCGTGCCGGTCGCCGAGGATGGCGTGGCCGGCGCGCTGCGCGAGAAGCGGATTGACGCCTTCATCAGCATCATCGCGCCCTCCGCGCCCAAGGCGCTCGATCTGGTCGCGGCGGTCCGCTCGGTGGCGCGCGGCGGCAAGGTCGCGTTCGTCGCCGTGGCGGACGACGACGCCGTGATTGAGCGCTTCCCCAAGCTCCAGGCGGTGGCCATCCCGGGCGGCCTGTTCGGCGGCCGGCCCAAGCTTCCGGCCGACGACGTGAAGACGGTGGGCGCCTCCTACCGGCTGATGGCCCGCGCATCCCTCAGCCGTGCCGTGGCGGCCGACCTGACCCAGCAGCTGTTCGAGAAGCGCACGCAGGCAGCCAACGCCACGGAGGCGGCCGATTACGTCCAGGCCCCGTCCTACGAGACCACGGTGGCGGCCACGAGCGCCCGGATCCCGATCCACCCGGGGGCGATCGACTATTACGAGCGCGAGCAGCACGGCTTCGTCGAGCGCTACGGCGACACGCTCTACCTGCTCGGCGCGCTCGCGGGCGGCCTGGTCTCGGTCCTGGCCTGGATCCGGCAGCGCCTGGCCGGCCTGCGCCGCGAGCACATCGACGAGATCGTGGAGCGGCTCCTGGAGATCACCGAACAGGCCCGCGCGGCCCAGGACCCGGCGGCGACCGCCGGGCTGACCCGCGAGGTCGACCGCCTGGCCGGCGACGCCGTCCGCTACGCCCGCGAGCGTGCCCCGACGCGGCCACGATGTCGGCCGTCGCCATCGCCCTCGACACCGCCCGGGCGACGATCGCGGACCTGCGCCGCCACGCCGCCGCGGACTGACCGGGCCGGGATGGCTTCTGCGCCGCGTTGGGAAGCCGGGGGCGCCGGAGCGGGGCGCTACGGGCGGCAGCGCGCGACGACGCGCCGGAGGGACTCGCGCTCCCGGGCCGGCGCGAACAGGTCTGCCGGGCCGCGCCGCACGCGGCCAGGGTGTCCAGGAACCCGGGCTCTTCCTCGGCGCGCAGGAGCAGGGAGGCCAGGGCGGCCTCGTCGAAGACCGGGAAATAGCCGGGATAGGCCGGCCCCAGCAGGCCGCGCGTGCCGGGGATGTCGGAGGCGATCACCGGCAGGCCGGACACGAGGGCTTCCGACACCACGTTGGCACCGCCCTCCTGCTGAGAACTGAGGACCATGACGCGCCCCCGGGTCAGCCACCGCCGAACCAGGGAGCCCGGCCGGTCACCGAGCCACAGGTAGCGCGGATTGTCGGCCATCTCGGCGCGCGCCCGGTCCGCCCAGACCTCCGAGGAGGCGCCGCCGAGATGGACGATGCGCGTGCGGGACCGGGCCGGAAGCCGCCGGGCGGCGCGGGCGGCGCAGAACGGGTCCTTCTCGGTGCGCAGGTGCCCGACGACGAGGACCTCGAAAGCCGCCGCCGATACCGGCCAGCGCTGTCGCCGCGGCAGGGCGGACTGGAACACGACGTCGAGCTTGCCGCGGTGGCGCTCCGGAAGCGCGGCGGGGATCAGGTCGTGGAGGCCGATCAGGCGGTCGGCCAGATCCAACGCGTGCAGCGTCGGCCCGGGGTCCGCCGCGAGATAGTGGTAGACGTCCGTGCCGGTCAGGGCGACCACCAGCGGCCGGTCGGGGTGGCGGGCCTTGAAGCGCGCGATGGACCCGGCGCTGCGCCAGGCGTGCAGGGCGAGCATCAGATCGGCGTCCGCATCCTCCCCGTAGGCCGTCGTCACCTCGACTTGGTGTCCGAGATCGCCGAGGATGCGCGCCCAGCGGGTCGCCGTTGTCCGATTTCCGGCGCGGGACATTCGCGCAGCCGGCGTGATGAGACTGATCTTCATGGTCTCGACAGGCTTCCAGGACGTTTGATGCGCACACCGGTTTCCGCTGCCGACCTCGTGGCCATGCTGCAGGATGCCCGGGCGCGAACGCTCGAACTGGTGGCAGGCCTCGATCGTGACCGCCTCATGGGGCCGAAATCTGATCTCGTGAACCCGCTCCTGTGGGAAATCGGGCATCTCGCCTGGTTTCACGAACATTTCATCCTGAGAGCGCTCGACGGGCAGCCGCCGCTGATGGCCGAGGCCGACGCGCTCTACGATTCCGCCCGGGTGCCGCACGCGACGCGCTGGTCGATCCCGCTGCCGGCGCTGCCGGAGACCCTGGGCTACATGGCGCGGGTCCACGAGGCCCTGATCCGGCGTCTGGCCGACCGCGAGCCGACAGGCGAGGAGGCCGACCTCTACCAGCTCGTCACCTTCCACGAGGACATGCACGACGAGGCCTTCACGTACACGCGCCAGACGCTGGGCTATCCCGCGCCGGCCTTCGCCGTATCGGCCAGCGCCCGGTCCGCGGGAACCGGCCCGTGGCCGGGCGACGCCACCGTGGGCGGCGGAACCTGGCGGCTCGGATCCGAGCCCGGGGGCTTCGTGTTCGACAATGAGAAATGGGCGCATCCGGTACCGGTCGCGCCGTTCCGCATCGCCCGCGCGCCGGTGACCAATGCAGAGTTCGCGGCCTTCGTCGCGGATGGCGGCTACCGCGCGGACGCCCACTGGGACGCGGACGGGGCGGGTTGGCGCGACGGCTGCGGGGCCGCGCACCCGGCCTACTGGACGCCTCACGGCGCGCGGGACTGGACCGTCCGCAGGTTCGACCGGGACGCGCCGCTGGCGCCCGACGAGCCGGTCGTCCACGTCAACTGGCACGAGGCCAACGCCTATTGCCGCTGGGCCGGCCGGCGCCTGCCCACGGAGGCGGAATGGGAGGTCGCCGCCGCCGGAGCGCCGGCGCACGATGGGACGCTCGGTGGCACCAAGCGCGGCTATCCCTGGGGCGATGCCCCGCCCACGGCCGACCGCGCCAATCTCGACGGCGGCCATCTCGGCTGCGTCGACGTCGCCGCCTACCCCGCGGGCGACAGCGCCTGGGGTTGCCGGCAGATGCTCGGCAACGTCTGGGAATGGACCGCGAGTCCCTTCCTGCCCTATCCCGGCTTCGCGCCCGACGCCTACAAGGAGTATTCGGAGCCGGCCTTCGGGACGCGCAAGGTCCTGCGCGGGGGCGCCTGGGCGACCCGCTCGCGCATGGTCGACACCGGCTATCGCAACTTCTTCGGCCCGGAGCGCCGGGACGTGTTCGCCGGCTTCCGCACGGTGGCGCTTTAGGGCGCATGCCGCCGAACTGGATACCGGTTCGGTGCAAGCGGCCCAGACGAGGTCGAGGCCGCCCCGTGCCCCCTCAGGCCTCGACGCGGATCCCGGGGGCGCCGGCCTCGAACCGCCCCACGATGGCGGCCTGCGCGAAACCCGCGGCGCGGACCTGGGCCAGGATCGCCTCGGCACGCCCGGGCGAACAGGTCACGAGGAGGCCGCCCGAGGTCTGGGGATCGGTGAGGATGTGGCGGCGCCAGTCCGGCAGATCCTCGGGCAGGGTGACCTGGCCGCCGAAACTCGCCCAGTTGCGGTGCGAGGCGCCGGTGACGAAGCCGTCCCGCGCCAGCGCTTCGGCCCGGGGCAGGAGCGGGATCGCGCCGGCCGCGACGACGAAGGTCAGGCCGGCGCCGCGGGCGAGTTCGAGCCCATGCCCGAGGAGGCCGAAACCGGTGATGTCGGTGATGGCATGGACCTCCGCATCGCCCGCCAGATCTGCCCCGACCCTGTTGAGACGCGTCGTGGTGGCGACGAAGTCGGCATAGCCCGCGGCGTCGAGGGCCTCGCGCTTGATCGCGGCGGAGTAGATGCCGACGCCGAGCGGCTTGGTCAGGATGGCCACGTCGCCGGCTCGCGCGTCGGCGTTGCGCCGGATGCGGGCACGGTCGCACAATCCGATCACCGCCAGGCCGTAGATCGGCTCCGGGGTATCGATCGAGTGGCCGCCCGCGATCGGGATGCCCGCCTCGGCGCAGGTGGCGGCCCCGCCCTTCAGGATCCGGGCGACGATCTCGGGGGCGATCTTGCCCACCGGCATGCCCAGGATGGCGAGCGCGAGGATCGGCTTGCCGCCCATGGCGTAGACGTCGGAGATCGCGTTGGTGGCGGCGATCCGACCGAAATCGTGGGGATCGTCCACCATCGGCGTGAAGAAGTCCGTCGTGGCGATGAGGCAGGTCCCGTCATCCAGGGCCCAGACCGCCGCGTCGTCGGCCGTCTCGTTGCCCACGAGCAGGCGCTCGAATGGGCCGGCCACCGGCTGGTCGGCGAGGAGCGTGCGCAGCACCGCCGGATCGAGCTTGCAGCCGCAGCCTCCGCCATGGGCGAGGCTGGTGAGGCGGACCGGAGGCGTATCCATGGCTGAATCCTGTGGCATCGAGAGCTGTGACAACTGACGGTTCGGAACGGGTCCTACCAGACAAAAGCGGGCATCCGGTACAGACCGCCATCAGGCCGGCACAGCGCGGGCGCGTCGCACCACCACCCGGCTCGTGCCCGCCTCGTGCCCGGATCGGTGCAGCGCAGGCGGCGGCCGGGCCGAAGCGCGCGGTGCAGGACCGCATTGCGGCCACCGCCTCCGGGCGGCCCGTAGGCGCACGGCATCGTCCCGCAGGATCCATCATCGACAGAAGGGGCCCCGATCCGGTGACCGGGAGCGGCTCCCAGTCCTCGATTCAAGGCTCTCGCTGACGCCGAACCGGTATCCACTTCGGCGGCGCGCGCTTTAACGCCCGCATGAGCCGTCAATTGATTGGACATCGGCGTGCGCTTGAGGGTGTAGAGTGTCGGAACACGGGTGGGGACGGCGATGCTGAGACGGACGTTGAACGGGGCGTTGCTGGCGGGACTGGGATGTCTCGTCGCATCCGGCCCCGCGGGCGCGCAGGAGCGCGCGAAACCGGCCTTCGTCTTCACCGGCATTCCCGACCAAGACGAGAGTCGTCTCGTGGAGCGCTTCGGCAAGGTCGCGCGCTATCTCGAGGGCAAGCTCGGCGTCCCCGTGACGTACATCCCCGTGAAGAACTACCCGGCGGCGGTGACGGCCTTCACCAACGGCCAGGTGCAACTCGCGTGGTTCGGAGGCTTCACCGGGGTGCAGGCGCGCAAGGCCTCGCCCGGTGCGCAGGCGATCGCGCAAGGCGCCGAGGACGCGGCCTTCAAGACCTACCTCATCGCCAACACGAAGACCGGCCTGGCGAAGTCGGCCGACTTCCCGAAGGCGGTCGCCGGCAAGACGTTCACGTTCGGCTCGCGCGCCTCGACCTCGGGTCGCCTGATGCCGGAGTATTTCATCCGCGCGGCGTTCCCGGGCAAGACGCCCGAGGAGGTGTTCTCCCGCGTCGGCTTCTCCGGGGACCACACCCGCACGATCCAGCTCGTCCAGTCCGGAGCTTTCGAGGTCGGGGCGGTCGACTACTCGGTGTGGGACTTGGACGACAAGGCCGGCAAGGTCGACCACACGACCGTCGGCATCATCTGGGAGAGCCCGCCGTTTCCCGACTACCAGTGGACCGTGCGGGGCGATGTCGACGCGATCTACGGCGCCGGCTTCACCGAGACGCTGAAGGCGGCCCTCGTCGGCATCACCGATCCGGCGATCCTGGCGCCCTTCGCCCGCTCGAAGTTCATCCCGGTCACCAATGCCGCCTATGAGCCGATCGAGCGCGTGGCGAAATCCACGGGCTTGCTGGACTGAGACGAGCGCAGCGCGGTGAACGCCGGATCCCGACCCGAGCCGGAGATCGTGCTGTCTGGCGCCCAGGCGGCCTATGGCGGCAAGCCGGTCCTGTTCGAGGTGGACCTGACCATCCGGGCCGGCGAGCGGGTCGCCCTGATGGGCCGCTCGGGGGCGGGCAAGTCCACCCTGCTCGGGCTCATCCACGCCCAAGCGCGCGCCCGCACCGCGCTGATCCCGCAGGCGGCGGCCCTGGTGCGGACCCTGTCGGTCTTCCACAACGTCTACATGGGCCGGCTCGACCGGCGCTCGACCCTGCACAACCTGCGCACGCTGGCGTTTCCGGCCCGCGCCGACCTGGACGAGATCCGGGACATCCTCGGGGAGATCGGGCTCGCCGGCGAACTCCACGCCAAGGCCGGCGCCCTGTCGGGCGGGCAGCAGCAGCGCGTCTCGGTGGCGCGCGCGCTCTACAACGGGCGCCCGATCCTGATCGGGGACGAGCCGGTCTCGGCTCTGGACCGTACGCAGGGCGGCCTCGTCCTGGAGCGGCTGGCCAGGCGCCACCGGACCCTGGTGCTGGCGCTCCACGACATCGCCCTGGCCCTCGCGCACACGGACCGGATCGTGGTCCTCGATGCCGGGCGCATCGTGCTCGACGCGCCCGCCCGCGACCTCGACGAGGCGGCCCTCGCCCCGTTCTACGGTCAAGCCTCGTGAGCGCCCTGCGCCGGATTCCCGGCTGGGGCTACGCGGCGGTGACGCGCTGGTTTGCAGCGGGTGCGCTGGCCGCGCTCCTGGCAGCCGACCTCGCAGTCAGCAGCCTGCATCCCTGGGCCGACCTCCAGCGCCTGCTCGGCGGCCTGATCCATCCGGACTTGCTGGCGGTGGACATCTGGAGCGTCGTGTACACCGTCGCGTTCGCGATCCTCGGGGTGACGGCGGGGGCCGGGGCCGGCTTCGTCCTCGCCATTCCGTTCGCCAGAATCCGGGGCGTGCGCCTCGTCTGCGCCGGCCTGCGCTCCGTGCACGAGCTGTTCTGGGCGCTGCTCCTGATGCAGGTGTTCGGCTTATCGGCCCTCACCGGCATCCTCGCCATCGCGCTGCCCTATGCCGGGATCTGCGCCAAGGTCTATTCCGAGATCATGGAGGAGGCCGACCTGTCGGCCCTGCGGGTGCTGCCCGAGGGGACCGGTGCCCTCTCGGCCTTCGCGTACGGCCGTCTTCCGGATGTCGCCGCGGCCTTCCGACACTACACGCTCTATCGGTTCGAGTGCGCCATGCGCTCGACCCTGGTGCTCGGCTTCATCGGCCTGCCGACCATGGGCTTCTACCTCGAATCCGCCTTCCGGCAGGGCCGCTACGCCGAGGCCGGCGCCCTGCTCCTCGTGTTCTACGCCCTGATCGGCTCGCGCCGTCTCTGGATGCGGCTCTCGACCCTGCCCCTCCTTCTCATCGTCAGCGTGCTCGCCCTTCCGCGCACCGTCGGGACGACGCACTGGCTCTCCAGCCTGGACCGCTTCGTGACGCACGACATCGTCCCGAGCCCGCTCCGGTCCGGCGCGCTCCTCGACCCGGCGACCTGGAGCCGGCTCGGGCTCTGGTTCCAGCCGATCCTCACCCAGCAGATCCTGCCGGGCGCCGTCCAGACCCTGGTGCTCGCGCAGATCGCGCTGGTAGCCACCGCCCTCGGCGCGCTGCTGCTGTTCCCCCTGGCCTCGCGCCGGTTCGCGGGGCCGATCGGCCAGCCCTTCGGGCGCGTCCTGCTCGTGATCGTGCGCTCGACGCCGGAATACATGCTGGCCTACGTGCTGCTGCAGCTGCTCGGGCCGTCGATGCTGCCGGCGATCCTGGCGCTAACGATCCACAACGCGGGCATCGTCGGCTACCTGATGGGGCGCCACGCCGACGACCTCGCCTACCGTGCCGACGCCCCGACGGGCCTGAACCTCTACAGCTACGAGACGGTGCCGCGGCTCTACGGGCAGTTCCTCGCCTACCTGCTGTACCGCTGGGAGCTGATCCTGCGCGAGAGCGCGATCTTCGGCATCCTCGGCGTGGCGACGCTCGGCTTCTACGTCGATGCCGCGATCTCGGAGCTGCGCCTCGACGTCGCCGTGCTGCTGATCGTGGCGACCGCCGTCCTGACGATGCTGGTGGATGCGCTGTCCAGGGCCCTGCGCCGGTCCCTGCGCCTCACCGACCTGCCAATCCGCCTCTCCGCGCCGCGGCATGGATCCGCCGCAACCCCGCCCCTCCGGGCGGCCTGCTCCTGACGGGCTTGCGCCCCTTCACGGCCGCCACGCGGGGGCGACCGGCCGCGGCGAGGAGCGCCGCCGGCAGGGCCGGGGCATCCGGCTGGATCGGCCCGGGGGGCCGACAAGCCTCTTAGGCCGGCAGGACCACCACCTTCGTCTTGACCGGCGTGCGCGCGTAGAGGTGGATCATGTCCTGGCTGAGCAGGCCGACGCAGCCGCTCGTGATGCCGGAGCCGATCGTCTCGGGATCGCTGCTCGCGTAGATCGTATAGAGCGTGTAGGCGCCGTTCTGGTAGAGATGGAGCGTGCGGGCGCCGAGCGGGTTGTCGAGGCCGCCCGGCATGCCGCGGGCATACTTGGCGGCCTCGGGCTGGCGCTTGATCATCTCCCGGGGCGGCGTCCAGGTCGCCCATTCGGATTTACGGCCGACGTAGGCGTCGCCGCTCCACAGGAACCCATCGCGGCCGACATTGGCCCCGTAGCGGGTGGCGGATCCGTCACCCTCGACGCGGTAGACGTAGAAGTTGCGGGGATCGACGACGATCGTGCCGGCCGCCTCCTTGGTGTCGTAGCGGACCGTCTGGCGGAAGTATTTCGGATTGACCTTGCTGACGTCGGCGGCCGGGATCGGGAATTTCTCGTCGGGCATCGGCCCGTAGATCTTCGCCGCCTCGGCCAGGATCAGGCCATCGGATGTCGCGCAGCCACCGAGCCCGAGCGCGCCCAGGCCGACGGCCGAGCCAGCCAGAAACGACCGGCGGCTGAGAACTCCCGTCTGACGCCCGCGCAGGCCGACCGCATCCCCGTCGCCGCCCTCGGCGCCCCGACCGTCCATGATCATGATCCCGGACTTCCCATGAGCCGCGGCCCGATACGGTCACGCCCGCGGCCGATACCAATCGTGCGTCCTGCTCAGCTGAGCTTGACAACACCTGTCCCGCCTGGAAGCGCGGCTATTACGTCGAGAGTATGGCCAAGCCTGTACAGCGCTCGGATGCGGCGATCGTCGACCGGGGGACGTCGGGGGCGGACCTGATCCTCAGGTCGGCGACACGGCCAGCCTCGAGGCGGCCACCGCCGGCTCATGAGCCATGCCGGGGGGTCGCTCTGTAGCGAAGTGGCGCGCCCTACGGGAATCGAACCCGTGTTTTCGCCGTGAAAGGGCCGCCACGAGACAGGGATGATAGAAGCGAACGCGGTAATCAGCTCTGCATACTGGCATTTTCTGTCTCCCGCTATCATAGTTGGTCTGCTCGTCTGTGTGAGACGCTGTGTGAGACCGATCGATGGCAAAACCTAGCAGCTTCGACAGTGTCGCTAAGCGGGTCCGGCTTCCGCCTGCTAAGAATCCACGCTGGCAGGGTGTTTCAGGAGGGCGGGGTGGGGTCAGCCTGGGCTACCGCAAGCCTGCGCGAGGACCTGGCGCTTGGATCGTCAAGCTGGTGATTGATGGGAACCGCGTCGAGCAACGCCTCGCCCAGGCTGACGACCCTGGATCGGATCCAGACGCCCTCTCGTACCCGGCTGCGGTGACGGCAGCCATCGAATGGGCGCGCGCTCAGGTACGTCGTCTCGACGGCGAAGGGGAGGGGGATGATACCCAGGTCCCAAGCGTCCGCACCGCAGTCGAAGCTTATGTCGCCGCCCGCTCAGCGCGTGCTCCAGCGGCGGGGAGGGACGCCGAGAAGCGCCTCGGCAAGCACGTCCTCTATGATCAGGTCTTCGCCGATACGGACCTAGCGAAGCTCAATGCGGGGACCGTCCGGGCTTGGCGACAGCGCCTATCGGGCGAGTTGCAACCCACCACCGTCAACCGGCTGCTGAACGACTTGCGCGCCGCGCTCAATGCAGCTGCGGAACACCACCGTCGCGTGCTGCCGGCCACGCTCGCCGCCGAGATACGTGCTGGCACGAAGGCGAATTCAGCAGGATCGAGCGCGCGCAAGCAGGTCCTGCCTGATGCCGAGATCCGCCGCCTTATCGACGCGGCCTTCATCGTCGACGAGACCTGTGATTTCGGGCGGCTCGTACTGGTCATGGCGGCCACGGGCGCTCGCCACTCGCAGGTCGCGCGAATCACTGTCGGCGACGTGCAGACCGCGCGTGGTCGGATCATGGTGCCACCCTCGAACAAGGGACGCGCCGGCAAGCGCCCGACGCCGATCGCCGTGCCGGTCGGGGCCGACGTAATCGAGCGGCTCCAAGTCGCCATTGCCGGCCGTCGGGGGCACGAGCCGCTCTTGTTGCACTGGCGGCATCGACAAGTCGGGCCCGTCACCTGGGAGCGTGTCGATCGAGGGCCGTGGGCCACGGCCTCGGCAGCTCTGCGCCTATGGGACAGGGCCCGGACCCGCGCAGGGGCGCCTCCTGGGACAGTCATGCTGTGCCTGCGCCATAGCTCGATCGTACGGGCGCTGAGCGCCGGCGTGCCGGTGAGGCTCGTCGCGGCGCTGCACGACACCAGCGTGCAGATGATCGAGGACCACTACTCCGCCTACATCGTCGAGGCGACCGAGGAGATCGCACGCCGAGCCGTCACGCCCCTGGCACCGAGCACTGCCGCTGCGCTGCGCTCCGTCGATGGCGCCGCGGCATGAATCAACAGCGGAAACGCGCGAAGACCAAGATAACCACCAACGGGAAGATCCTCGGTCGGCCCGTCGGGCGTTCGAAGGCTTTGCCGTTACCGCTGATCGAGCCGAAGCCGATCCGGCTGAAGCGCTACATCAAGCGCCTCAGGGAACCTGGTCGGATCATTAGCCCGATCACTGGTGAAATCGTCGAACTCTTCGGGCCGCCGAAGCCGGTCTACGAGTGGCGAGAGGTCAAGCGTGGTCGGCCACCTGTGAAGGATGGCGTTGCCCTGAAACGCATCGTCGTTCTCCACCAATGCACGGGACAACGCGGATTTGCGCAAAGCATCGCAGCTCAAGAGGGGCACCGCGATGTGCTCGCGGTCAAACAGGAATACACGCGTGCCCGGAGGGGCATAAAGCGCCGCGCAGAGGACAGTCCCAAATCTTGATTTTCCCGATTTTTGCTTACCGCACAATAACTTAATTTTTGTCAGCTCCCGGCGTTCGCGTCTGCCGCTTATGGTCATGTCGTCCGACAGATCAGACATGGCAGATCACTATGACCAGCCTGACAAAAAAGCCTTCGGAACGCCTTGACACCATCCCGTGGCAGAAGCGGCCGCACCTACGCATGGATGTAGCCGGCGATGTCACAGGGCTTTCTCGCACGACGATTTATCGCCTGGCATCGGAAGGTCGGCTGAAGCTCAAGCGCCTCGCCGGCCGGGTCGTCGTCGAGACTGCGGGTGTCTTAAGCCTCGTCGAAAATGCTGAGTCTTGGAGGCCAGGTAACCGCGGCGCCGCTGCACGGGCGAAGCGATCCAATGCAGCGCGCATGGCCCTCCGATGATGAAGAATGAAACGCCTGGGCAGGTGCCCACCTCCGCTTGCGGCGAGGCCGCTGACCGTATGCGCCTCCTCAAGCACAGGCGCGCCAGACAGAACGTGTCCGTTCTGGGCTTTGCCAACTTCCTCCGCGGCAGCGCGAACCACGTCGGGGAGGGGATTTGCGACGAGATCGTCGAGGCCGCCGGAGTGGTCCGCAGCCTTGATGAGGACGCCATTGTGACGGCCAGCCACGTCACGCTGCCCCTGCGACTGCAGCAGGTTAGGGGCGACCGATGAGCGGCGCCTTCCACGCCGATTTGCCGCGCTTCCGGCTCAACACCGCGCTCGCGCTCGCGCCGGACCACATGCGCCCGATCCTACTGGCCGTGCGCGACCACGGCGTCGCCTGGGCGACGATACCCCAGCGGGCCGGCCGGTTTGAAGTTCCCAAAACCAAGCCCTTCATCGCGATCATCGGGGACGACATGCACACAGCGATGGGGCCGGCCGGCTTCCATCGGAAATCGGTCCGCCGCCTGATCGCCCGATCTCGAGTCATCGTGATCGTTGCCGCCGCCCCCCTGAAGATTGCCTATGAGGAGGCGGTTAAGGCCCCTATCGCGTTCGGATCGAACGGCCTCGTCATCGAGACCCGCCCCGAGCGCGAACTCGAATGGGTCGGAATGGTGAGGGCTGAGAACCCGAACGCCGCGCTCCTCCTCGTCAGCGTGAGGGAGACGGCGCAGTGAATGCCCGCCCCTCCGATCATAGCGTCAGCATGGTCGAGCACGCCCTCGTCTATGCCCGCCACGGGATCCCGGTGCTCCCCTGCAACCCAGCGACTAAGCGGCCGCTGGTCCCGCAGGACAAGGACGCGAACGGCAACCCGATCCCCAAGACCGGCGGCCTCTACAAGGCGACGCGCGACGAGGCGCAGATCCGGACGTGGTGGGTTAAGCACCCGCACGCCATGATCGGCCTGCGCACGGGTCCTGAGTCCGGCGTGTTCGCCATCGACCTAGACCTGCCGAAGGAGCCGGGTGACCCGGACGGGGTCGCGGCCTGGGAGTGGGTAACCGCGGCGCACGGCGATGTGCCCACGACCCATACGCACACCACCCCCAGCGGGGGCCTCCACCTACTTTTCGCGTACCCGGAGGGCTTCACCATCACCAACAGCCGCGGCGCCCTGCCACCTGGCATCGACGTGCGCGGAAGTGGCGGCTACATCATCGCTGCACCGAGCCGGAGGGCGGACGGCCGGGGGTACCGCCTCGCGCAGCTCGAGCACGAATTCCAGTTCGCGTGTAGCCCAGACTGGCTGCTCGACCTGCTCAGGAAGGTGGAGCCGACATCTGCACCGAAAGAAGCGACCCGCGCCGAAGTCGCGCCTGAGCATGAGCCCGACGCGCGATCGAACGGAGGTCGCTCCCGCGCAATCAACGGCGACGTGCCCGACAGCTACATCCTTCGTGCTGTCGAGGAAGAGTGCGCCGCCGTCGCCCAGGCGCCGCGGGGCCAGCGCAACGAGGCGTTGAACACTGCTGCGTTCAAGCTCGGCACCCTCGTCGGCGCCGGTCGCTTCGACGCCGGCACGGCCACGCGTCGCCTCTACGACGCCGCGGTTGCTAGCGGCCTCGTCCAGGGCGACGGCCAGCGCGCTGCCCTCGCGACGATCGAGAGCGGGCTGACCTCCGGCGCCGCCAAGCCGCGCGTGTTTTCTGAGAGCAAAGCACGCTCCGGGGCGCCCATGCAGAGCCGTGAGGGGCGCCGCAGCGGACCTTCTACCGCAGACGGAGAAGATGGGCTCGACGACCTCCCTACGATCGATGTCGTCAACGGCGAAGTGCCGCGCGTCGTCACCGAAACCGAGCAGGCGATCCACTCGGCGGACGTGCCTATCTTCACCCGCTCCGGCAGCCTCGTCCGGCCGGTGATTGAGACCATTCCCGCAGCGAAGGGACGCCGGACGACGGTGGCGCGCCTCAAGCTGATGTGCGTGGCCAGCCTCGCCGACAAGGTCGCGCAGGTCGCGCGCTACCAGCGCTTCGACAGGCGGTCCAAGGACTGGGTGACGATCAACCCACCCGCTGAGGTAATGAACGCGCTGCTCGCGCGCGACGGCGATTGGCAGCTGTACCCGATCGCGGGCGTCATCAACACGCCGACCCTGCGCGCGGACGGCACGATCCTCGACAAACCGGGCTACGATCCTGAGACCCGGCTGTTCCTCTTTCTCGATCCGAGCTTTCGGATGCCAGCGGTGCCAGAGCGTCCGAGCCGGGAGGAGGCCGAGCAGGCGCTGAAGCTCCTGGAAGACTTGTTGATCGGCTTCCCGTTCGTCGGGCTGATCGACCGCGCCGTGGCGCTTTCCTGCATCCTCACGGCGCTGGTGCGCAGCGTGCTGCCCACCGCCCCCCTCCACGCGATCCGCGCCTCCACGCCGGGCACGGGCAAGAGCTACCTTGTAGACCTCGCCAGCACCATCGCCACCGGACGGCGCTGCCCGGTGATCGCAGCCGGCAAAACCGAGGAGGAGACCGAGAAGCGGCTCGGCGCGCTCCTGCGCGAGGCGGTGCCGATCGTGTCGATCGATAACGTCAACGGTGAGCTTGGTGGCGACATGTTGTGCCAGCTCACCGAACGGCCGCTCGTGCGGGTCCGGATCCTCGGCAAGAGCGAGGCGCCCGAGCTGGAGTGCCGCGCGACGGTGTTCGCCACCGGCAACGGCCTGATCCTGGTCGGCGACATGACCCGGCGCACTGTGCTCTGCACCCTGGACACCAAGGCCGAGCGCCCCGAGCTGCGCGATTTTGACTTCGACCCGATAGACAGGGTGATGATCGATCGCGGCCGGTACGTCGCGGCGGTGCTCACGATCATCAGGGCCTACCGTGCCGCGGGCGCACCAAAGGTGTGCGGCCCGGTCGGCAGCTACGAGGCCTGGACCGAGGCGGTGCGCGCGCCGCTGATCTGGCTCGGCCAGCAGGACCCGTGCGCGAGCATGGATACGGCGCGCGAGGAGGACCCCGAACTGTCCGCCATCCGCGAACTATTCGGTCACTGGCAGGAGCACTTGGAACTGTCGAGCGGCTTCACTACGAACGCCATCATTAAGTCCGCGTGCGAGAAGGCGCCCTCCAGCAGCCTCCATCCCAATCAGCAGGAATTTCTGAGGCCAGAATTCCGCGACCTGCTGCTGCGACAGGCCGGCGACGGCGGCGCGATCTGTAGCCGGCGCCTCGGCAAATGGCTGGCACGCATCAGTGGGCGCGTGGTCGACAGCTTGCGCATCGAGATGAAGATCGACGGTAGCCACGGCAACCGCTTCTCGCTCTGCACGATCAATCCTGCCACGAGCGCTCCACAATGACGGGCGGCATCCTAACCATGGGGGTTATGGGGGTTTTGGGGGTCTACTATGATCATCACGCGGAAAGAGGCAGCGACAGTTTCTCGTACAGGGTTAAAATCACCCCCCCAAACACCCCAAACCCCCATTTGGCGAGGGTATGGTCGGCCATGATCGCCGCGGTCAATGCTTAGAGCCTGTTTGTCCCTGATTTCGAACACACCGTGTGCATGGCCCATTTGGGCTGCCGGCGCACAAGCGCCAACCTATCTGTTGGTCTGTGCAACTTCGCCTTTGAGACCCGGCGCTAGGTCGACGCCATAGCGGTCACCTCGATTCGAAGGAGCAGGGCCATGCGGAAGCGGTGGGCCGCCGCGAACTATGGGGCGCTCCGGGGACCAGCGGACAAAATATCCACTTGCCGGCGAGTCGGCGGGGTTACCGCCATACCTCATGAGGTCGTGCCATGAAGCGACGTTCGCCAACCACAAGCGGCAAGCCGAGGAAGGCAACCGCTTGGTCATACTCAGCCGAGTTCCGCGCGATCGCGAACGCCGCGCTGCGGCGGTTTAACGCCGAACGGCACCTGCACCCGATCTGCGGTGCGATCGCTAAGTCCACCGGCGAGCCCTGCCGGCAGATGCCTGCCAAAGGTCGCACGCGTTGCAAGCTGCACGGAGGAGCCACGCCGCGCGGCGACGGCGCGGCCGGCTGGCATACGCCCGGGTATCCTGCTGGCTTACCGACCGGCAAGCCGCGCAGCGACGCCTACAAGGCCTGGAAGCGGCGCGAGAAGCGCGCACGGTGGGCGACTATGACGCCGGCGGAACGTGCTAGCCATGAGGACTGGCATCGGACCCACAAGCCTGGCAGCGCGAGCGAGCGAGCGCGTACGCACCGCAACCGTGAGGCGCGCCGATGGCTCAAGGGCTTGATGAACGAGGCGCCGCGCCCGTCGACCCCGCAGCAGGCCGAGCTAGCTGCACTTCGGGCGAAAGCCCAGGCGCTCCTCGAACGTCTCGACGCCGAAAATGAATTTCCAAGCAGCGGTCTATTCGACTGAATCAATTGCTAGCTAGATAGCTTGGCCCAGGAAACTGATTATCAGACAAAATGTCTTGCGCGCCCTCGTCCGAAAAGCGCCGGAGCCGCACAAATCCTACCGGCAACCTTTAGGCGCTTCGCGCAAGTGCGGTGTTAAAGCGCGATCGTCTGGCCAGCACGACGTTCGGCCTGACGCTGTGCGATCGTACGGCACTCAGCTCGGCGCTCCTCGTCAAACCTCGGCTGTAGGCTTGCCCAGATAGCGCTCATACGCGCGAATCGACTTTTCGGTGGAACGAATGGCAGAGCCGCCCATTCGTCCAGCACCCAATTAGCGAAATAGATCACGGCACGGCGGTCATCCCGCAGCTTAGTTGTTTTTCTACGGCTACGCCTGCCCTCGACCCAATGTATGTAGAATGTTCCATTACTATGCCTCTTAAGAAATGGCATCATTGCTCGCTCCCTTTAAACTAACAAGACCAATTTTCCGAACGCCCAACAAATAAAACAAATCGCACGTCAAGTCAAATAAGACACGCTGTCTGATATTGATGTTTAGTCATCAGACAGATCAGACAGACTAAACACAAGAAGATCTGTATAGTAGGTGTTTGCGAGAAACTGGGCGGCATCAAGCAGATGTACTGCGTCAAAAAGCAAGGAGTTGGGCAGCACTCCCGCAAAATGTCGAATAGGTGAGGGGAGGGGGGCCGCTGTGATCAGCCGGCTATACGACTTGGCTGGCTGAGGCGCCTAATCCTCTATTGAGCTCAAGGCGGCTTCGCAGCCTCCTTACGGCCGTTGGCGTCCATTTACCGCTTCCGCTGGGCGTCGGAACCCCTTCGCACTCCAATAAGACGGCAACAGCGCGCAGTGACGCTGCACCTGTTGGATCGAGGCGTATTAGGATTGGCGCGAGAGCCTCAGCTTGAGCGTTGGCATTGCGTCCGCGGACAGCACGAGCCTTAGCGGTGTCCGCAGCCGTGCCTGCCCGGCCCCGGAAGCCGCCGAGTTTTTGCCCTCTCGCTTTAGCGGCAGCGAGAGCAGCCTTCGTACGGGCGGAGATCATCCGACGCTCTTCCTCGGCGACCACAGCCATGATGCCGACGGTCATCCGGTTCGCCGACGGCATGTCACAGGCGACGAAATCGACGCCCGCCTTGCTTAGGCCCAGAAGGAAATGAGCGTCGCGGGCCAGCCGATCGAGCTTGGCGACCACGAGCGTTGCGCGGTGCGCACGGCACAAGGCCAGCGCGCGGGCCAGCTCCGGCCGCTCACTGTTTGCACCGCTTTCGATCTCGACCACCTCGGCGATCAGGGTCCAAGCCCCTCCGTTCAGAAAGTCTGTGACGGCCGAGCGTTGCGCTTCCAGGCCGAGCCCAGATCGACCCTGCCGATCGGTACTGACACGCAGGTAAGAGATGAAGCGGCCGGAGATCATGCTTGAACTGTATCGCACTATGCATCGGACGTTGCTTATAATGATACACCAACGATCGAGGTCAACTCTGATCGAATGAGCATGCTCGAGTTAAGGGGCATCTGCATCTCGGGGTAGCCGCCCCCCGGGTATACCCGCACGGCAATGCGTCAGCCCTCGCCGGACCCGCGGACAAAATCGCACTGGTCAGGGTGTTTCGGACAAAATGTCCGACACACATTCAATGTCTTGTCATGACCGAAAGCCGCCGGCCCGCTTCGGGGAAGCAGCGCCGGAAATGCGGATAGGCTCCTACCGACCCAAATCTGTCGTTTAGATCGAGATCTATCGCGCCCGTAAGCGGACATCCCTTGCAGGCCTCTAAAGAATGGAGATGGTCACGCCACTCAGGCGGCAACCGAGAGCCAGTCGCAGAAGGCACGGATTACGGCTTGGTCGGCGCGCGCCTCCGGGACATAGGTGTGGTAGCTGCGGGCTGGTAAAGCGGGGCCGTCGAACGGCAGGATTAACCGGCCCGCTGCGACGTCGTCGGCGATCAAGCGTTCCGGCCCCATCGCCACACCGAGCCCATCCAGCGCCGCCTGAAGCGTCAGGTAGAAGTGCTCCAGCGTCACCGACGCCCGTGGCTTCAAGTGCGGGACGCCAGCCGCCTGCAACCAGTGCGGCCACACGTCGGGCAGGGTCGCTGAGTGCAGGAGCGTATGTCTGGTAAGGTCGGTAGGCTCCGCCAGCGGCCCGTGCTGCCGCAGAGCCGGGCTACAGACGGGAATGCGCCGCTCGGCCAGGAACGGACGTCCGACGAAGCCCGGCCGGGCGTCCGGTCCCCCCCGGATCGCAATGTCGAAGGGCTCGATGATCTGGGTGAGCGGCACGTTGGAGGTCGTGAGCCGGATTTCGACGGCGGGATTGGTGCGCTGGAAGACGGAAAGACGCGGGATCAGCCAGCGCAACGTGAAGGTCGCCAAGGCGTTCACGTGCAAAATCTGCGCTTGTCCACGCTCCACCTGTCGGGCGGTGGCGAGGGCCATGCGGTCGAGGGCTGCGCCGATCTCGGGAAGGTAGCTCCGTCCCGCCTCGGTCAGGACCACGCGCCGGTTGTGCCGCTCGAACAGCGGAGTTCCGAGCCACGCCTCCAGCGTCTTCACGTGTCGGCTGACCGCCCCGTGGGTGACGCGCAGCTCCTCCGCCGCCAGGGTGAAGCTGGCATGCCGGCCGGCAGCCTCGAAGGCCTTCACCGCGTTGAGCGGCGGCAGACGGCGATGCATGCGTCAGCTTTCCTCACGTGAGCGTCAGCATAAGGCATTTGTCGCGACGCGGTGAGGGGATCATCCTCCCGGCCATGCTCACCCACCCTCAGACATCCTCGGTTGCGACCTTCGACCCGGAGACCGGCTCTATCCAGACAGCGCGAGAGGCCAAGCGCTCTCTCTTCGTAGTCGGCTTCAACCACGCCCTCCACGACGGCTACACCGACATGATCTACGTGCTCCTGCCGGTCTGGCAGGCGGAGTTCGGGCTCGGCTACATCGCCCTCGCGGTGCTGCGCTCGCTCTATGTTGGGGCACTGGCCGGGCTGCAAATGCCTGCGGCCGCGCTCGCTCACCGGTTCGGCGTGCGCACCGTGCTCACCCTTGGTACGCTGCTCGGCGCAGGGGGCTACGGCCTTGCCGGTGCCTCGGGCGGGCTTGTCGGCCTGTGCATCGCCCTTGTTCTGTCGGGAGCCGGCAGCAGCACGCAGCACCCTCTCGCCTCCGCGGTCATTGCCCGCGCCTACGGGACCGCCGCCCGCGGCCCACTCGGCACCTACAACTTCACGGGCGATCTCGGGAAGGCGGCCCTGCCGCCACTCGTCGGCTTCCTCCTCGCCCGCGCCGATTGGCGGCCGGTCTTGTGGTTGATGGCCGGCGGCGGCTTCGTCGTCGCGCTCGTCGTAGCCGTCCTGCTCCCGCGTGTGCCCGCCGCGCAGGCCGACCGCCCGGTGAAGGCGCTCGCTGCAGCGGGGGCGAGGGATCAAACCGGGGGAACGGGCTTCGGCCTCCTCGTGGCCATCGGCATGCTCGACAATGCCGCACGCCCGGCCTTCCTCATCTTCCTGCCCTTCCTGCTCCAGGCGAAGGGGGCGGGGCTGTCGCTTGTGGGTGTCGCCTTCGCCTTGGTCGCCGTCGGCGGCGCGCTGGGCAAGGCCGTCTTCGGCCGGCTCGGCGAGCGGATCGGCGTGACGCGCTGCGTGATCGCGACCGAGATAGGCACGGCAGCGGCGATCCTGGCCGTCGTCGCCCTGCCGCTGACCCCCGCCCTCGTCGTGCTGCCGCTGCTCGGCCTGATGCTGAACGGCACCTCGTCTGTCCTCTACGGGACGGTGCCGGAACTCGCGCCCAACGGACAAGTCGAGCGGGCCTTCGCAGTCTTCTATACGTGTACTCTTGGGGGCAGCGCCGTCGCGACGCCGCTGCTGTACGGTCCCCTCGGCGATGCCGTCGGGCCGCACTGGGCCTCGATGGCTGCTGCCGCCACGGCGGTGGCGGTCGTCCCGCTGATGCTCGCCCTCGCACCCCGGCTGCCGGGCAAGCTCCACACCGCCACGAGGCCGACGCCATGACCCAGTCGACCGGGCGCTGCCATTGCGGCGCGGTGCGCTTCAACGTGACCCTCATCGACGGCTTCCGCTCGATCTGGCGCTGTACCTGCTCCTACTGCCGGATGCGCGGCGCCGTCGTCGCCATGGCGGAGGCGGGCGGGATCTCGATCTGTGAGGGCGAGGAGGCGCTGACGAGCTATCACTTCCACACCCGGTCCGCGCAGCACTCCTTCTGTTCCCGCTGCGGGATCTACACCCATCACCAACGGCGCTCGAACCAGATCCTCTTTGCCGTTAACGTGGCCTGCCTGGACGGCGTCAGCCCGTTCGATTTCTCTAAGGTGCCCGTGATGGACGGCGTCAACCTCACGAGCGACACGGGTCAGCCGACCCGCCGGGCCGGCACGTTACGGTACGACCCAGCCGAATAATCCGTCGCCAGCGCAACCGTCGCGGAACTGTCCTCGGACACAATTATTATTCCGGCTAAGGTTTTGCGTTTCCCTCCGTCGACGAGAGCGCGGCATGCTGGGTTGGTTCCGCGCGCTGATGCCGAAGGAGGATCGGTTCTTCGATCTCTTCGAACGACATGCTGTGACACTGGTCGATGGTGCGGCGGCGCTTCGGAGTTTGCTGGACGGCACACAGGATCTCGCACTGGCCTGCGAAGCCATCGCCGCGCATGAGGACAAGGCCGACGCCATCACGCAGGAAGCGCTCCAGGCGGTGCGCCGCACCTTCATCACGCCGTTCGACCGCAGCGACATCCAGGAACTCGTCGGCTCCCTCGACGACGCCATCGACCAGATGCTCAAGATGGCCAAGGCGGTCCGCCTCTTCGAGGTCACGCGCTTCGAGCCCGAGATGCGTGAGATGGGCGTCGTCATCCAAGAGGCCGCTTCAGTGGTCGCCGAGGCCTTGCCGAAGCTGCGCTCGCTCAACGAGAACGCCACCGCCCTCAACGCCCTGACCGAGCGTGTCATCCAGTTGGAGGACCGCGCGGACGATCTGCAGGAAGCGGGCCTCAAGGCCTTGTTCCGGGCCTCCCGCCAGGATCCAATGGCCTTCGTGGTGGGGTCCGAACTCTACGACCATCTCGAAAAGGTCATGGACCGGTTCGAGGACGTCGCGAACCAGATCAGTAGCATCGTGGTCGAGCACGTCTGAGCCGCCGCCGTGACAATCCTGATCTGTCTCATCGCCGTCGCGCTGTTCTTCGATTTCCTGAACGGCCTGCACGACGCGGCGAACTCCATCGCGACCATCGTCTCGACGCGGGTGCTCGCCCCCCGCTACGCCGTCTTCTGGGCGGCCTTCTTCAACTTCATCGCCTTCCTCGTTTTCGGGTTGCACGTGGCCGGGACGGTGGGCTCCGGCATCGTGGATGTCGCGGTGGTGGACGACCGGGTCATCCTCGGGGCACTCGGCGGCGCCATAACGTGGAACCTGCTGACGTGGTATCTCGGCATCCCGTCCTCTAGCTCGCACGCGCTCATCGGCGGGTTGCTCGGTGCCGGCATCGCCAAGGCGGGTCTCGGGGCGGTGGTCTGGCCGGGGGTCCTCACAACGAGTGCGGCCATCGTTCTGTCGCCCGCCCTCGGCTTCGTGCTGGCGCTGCTTCTCGTGCTGATCGTGTCCTGGCTGTTCGTCCGGTCCACGCCGTCCGCGGTCGATGGAACGTTCCGCAAGCTGCAGTTCGTCTCCGCCTCGCTCTACTCCCTCGGTCATGGCGGCAACGATGCGCAGAAGACCATGGGGATCATCGCCGTGCTGCTCTACGCCCATGGGCAGGAGAGTGGCGCGTTCCACGTGCCGCTCTGGGTGGTCCTGTCCTGCCAGTCCGCAATGGCGCTGGGCACGCTGCTCGGCGGCTGGCGCATCGTGCACACGATGGGTTCGAAGATCACGCGGCTGTCGCCCATGCAGGGCTTCTGCGCCGAAACCGGGGGAGCGCTCACTCTCTTCGCCGCGACGGCATTCGGGATCCCGGTCTCGACCACTCACACCATCACGGGAGCGATCATCGGTGTGGGCGCAGCGCGCAGGGTCTCGGCGGTGCGATGGAACGTAGCGCAGGGCATCGTCGTGGCCTGGGTGATCACGATGCCCGCCGCGGCCCTCGTGGGGGCGTTGGTCTACGCTCTTTCCGGCTTTGTACTCTCGTAGAACGCTCCGAGGCGATCAGACCAAGCGGATCTGACCGGGCGCGAGACCGAATTGCCGCGCAAGATTGCGCGACAGGCTACCGACAATCTCGACCTTTATAGCGTCAGTCGCGAAGGCGGTGACCTGCGCGACAGCGAGGGCCGCAGACACATCCATGACGGCGTAGACGCGCACAGGCTGGCGTTTCTGATAGACGGCGATCAGGTAAGCCGTACGCTTTCCCTTCTTCCTGATCCGGGCCTCGGGGGAGGCAAGCGGCGCAGCCTTGCTCATCAGTCTTTGTAGGGCTTTTCCTTGGAGAGGGCGCCAGTCTTGGTCCGCTCATATGCGTTGTCGCTCGAAAGCCGACCGGCAGAAAACCACCCAACCCGGCCGTTCACCGGCGCCTGCCAACGCGGCTGATGCCGTCCGAAAGCTGCCCGTCCGGTTTCTGGCAAACCGTGGCTCGAAGAAGACATACACGCCTGACCGAGCGTTTTACCGGCGTTTGAAAGTCCGACATATTTTCACGACAAAATGTGAGCTGGTCTGGTCGGGCTCCTGAAGGTTGGGACGACCCGTCGGAAATCCGGTCGAATTGCCGACATGGTCGCTCACGCTACTTAGCGTTGAGTTTCAATGGAGCTTGCTTATTGGAACGGCTGCGCTGGACCTTGGCGGTCTGAATGGACGCTAGCCGGTGTGAAATCCCGCCTCGTACTGAGCCTCCGATCGGCTCTGCCGATCCGCAGCCATGACAATACGGCAATAAAAAAGGCCAGCCCGGAGGCTGGCCCTGCTTTCCCCTGGGGGATGCGACGAGAACGGTTTACTCGGCCGCAGTCATCTCTGCGGTGAAGTGTCCACACCAGTCCTCGGACGAGACCACCGGCCACAGCCCCTTCGACTCCGGCGCCGGCTGGCTCACAGGCGGGTTGAAACGGCACAGACCGGCATCGCCCTGTGCGGCGGCGCCATTGCCCTGGTGCTCGTCGAAGAACTTGCAGCTGTCGCAGTGCGCGCTGGCCATATCGGTGCTCCTATCTGACGGTCGACCCGCTCTGTTGCGAATTAGAACAGATCCAATCTGAGGGGTCAACGACGGCGGCATCGGCGAGTTCCGGCCTTGCTGATGGCTGCCTGTGGATGACACCCGCGTGGAATGGCTATGAAGGCCACCTCTCCTGCCTGCGCGCCCGAAGCGTTCGCGACACTGCACGGCGTGCAGCGGGGTGAGTACGTGACGACAGGCGGGCGCAGGCTAGTTCCCTGCCACCCACACGTGAAGCCTTGGCGGGGCGGTCGTGTGAGGGTCGGTGCGTTGCGAGGGAGCTGGACACCGCGAGCGCCGGCCCATGGCCGAGGATCTCGCAATCGGACATCCCGCCAGTGTAGTTTGGCGTTGCGGTGCTGGCGTTAGCCCAGTGGCCTGGGTCGGGCGTCCATGGGAGAAGGCTTTCCATGGTGCGCCTCAATGAAATCAGAGCCGGCGAAGTTGCAGTCGCCGCGCCCGCGGCCGATGATGCTGGATTGGTCTACATCGGCCGTATCCACACGCCCTGGACCGATCGTCTCGCTTGCCCACGGCAAGGTCGTCTGGACGGTCCATCCTGCCGCATCGAAGTGTTCGAGCCTTGGGTTGCAGCTCTTGACGGACTGGAGGCCTTCGCTCGGATCGAGGTGTTGTACTGGCTCAATGCGTCCCGACGTGACCTCGTGCACCAGAGCCCGGCCAACGATTGCACGACGCGGGGCACCTTCGCGTTGCGCTCGCCGGTGCGACCGAACCCGATAGGCACATCGATTGCCACGCTCGTCGCGATCGAGGGCAACATCCTGACGGTACGCGGCCTCGACTGCCTCGATGGGACGCCGCTCCTCGACCTCAAGCCTGACCGGACCCTGTTCACGCCGATAGCCCCACCGCAGCCGGGTGATTTCGAAACTGAGGGCTGAGCCGGTGGTCGCGCGCGCGCCTTCACTGCGGGGATGACGTTGGTCATATCTCGGCTATATCCGTTCGGACATAACGACGCCGCATCATCTGGAGCTGCTGTTGTCCCTCGCGCGCTATTCGCTTCCCACCCGCCTCCTCAGCCGCGCTGCACTCCTCGGTGCCCTGGCTCTGGTGCACGTGTCCGCTGCACGAGCGGAACCAGTGCGGGTCTACGCCGCCGGTAGTCTGGTGGCTGCGCTCAAGGACGTGATCGCCGCCGCCGGCATGCCTGCCGAAGCGGTGGCCGCCCCGACCTTCGGACCTGCAGGGCTGCTGCGCCAACGTCTCGAAGGTGGCGAGACGGCGGATCTCTACCTCTCGGCCGATCTCGCTGGGCCGCGCCGACTCGCGGAGGCTGGCAAGGCGAAAGCCGTCGTGCCGTTTGCCCGCAACAAGCTGTGCGTACTCGCCCGTGCCGACCTCGGCCTGACCCCCGACAATCTCCTCGACCGCCTGCTCATGCCCAATCTGCGCCTAGCGACCTCGACGCCCGGCGCTGATCCAGGCGGCGACTACGCTCAAGCCGTGTTCGACCTGGCCGAGGCCGTCCACCCCGGTGCCAAGGCGACGCTGGACAGAAAGGCGTTGAAGCTACTCGGTTCGCCGAACACGATGGTACCGGTGGCCGGGCGTAGCCCCAGCGCGACGGTGTTTCTGGGCAACAACGCCGACGCCCTGTTGTACTACTGCAGCGGCCAAAGCGGCACGATGAAGGAGGCTCCAGGCCTCAGCCTAATCCAACTGCCGCCGAACCTATCCGTGCCGGCGACCTACGGCATGGCGCCGCTGACCGACAATCCGGACGCAATGCGGCTCGCGCTTTTCCTCGTCTCCGAGAAAGGTCAGGCGATCCTCGCCCGCCACGAACTCGGACCGATCAGCGAACCGTGAAGGATTCGTTGCGCCATCGCATGGCTACTCGGCTTTGAGGAGGTCGAACTTGATCTGTGGGCCTGCTGCGCGGCTGATCTCGATCGTCACCGGGCCGGCATCGAGAGCGAAACGCACGCTCTTACGCACGCCCGGGCAGCCCGTCTTGCCGCTGTGGGCCGCAGGCTTCAGGGTCGACCGGCCATCCTGGCTGACATCGATCCAGGCCTCGTCCGAGAGCGTCACCTGATAGGTACCCGCAGCCGGTACCGTGGCCGTCACGAAGCCTGAGAACGTATCGGGCTTCGCCGGTCTCTCGGACGGGACGGGTAGCGCGATCTCCGCAGCAGGCTTCAGGGTCAGCTGCGCCGCGCCAGCCTCGCTCGACAAAGCCGATCCGGACGCCAGGGTGGACAGGCTCGGCGCAGCGAATGCGGTCTGCTCCCGCGCTATCGACCATGCGAAGCTCGCACAGGCCGGTGCGTCCTCGGCCGTAGCCGAAGTGACCAAGATGGCTACCAGTCCGGCAGTGAGGATAGCGCGGGAGATGATCATCGTCAGTCGACCGCGATCATGACGTCGGAGGCCTTCACCACCGCGTAGGCCTGGCCACCGACCACGAGCTTCAAGCTGTCGACCGCCTCGTTGGTGATGGAGGAGGTGACCACTTGGCCGGGGCTGATCTCGATTTTGACGTGCGCCGTGGTGGCGCCCTTGTCGACCGAGACCACCGTGCCCTTGATGACGTTGCGTGCGCTGATCTTCACGAGATTCGCCTTCCTACTGAGCCCGATACGGGACCGGTCACT
Source organism: Methylobacterium sp. WL1 (assembly GCF_008000895.1). Taxonomy (NCBI): domain Bacteria; kingdom Pseudomonadati; phylum Pseudomonadota; class Alphaproteobacteria; order Hyphomicrobiales; family Methylobacteriaceae; genus Methylobacterium; species Methylobacterium sp. WL1. Next base: position 1,414,865 of record NZ_CP042823.1, read on the forward strand.
GCTTGCCGCCCTCGATGACGCTGAAGCCCTGGGCCTCGAAGAAGGGCTTAGCCGCCGCGCTCTGGAGGTAGTCCAGAAAGCGCTGCGCACCCTCGCCCTTCGCGTCCGTGGTGACGGCGAACGGGTACACGACCGGCGGGTGGCTGTCCGCTGGGAATACGCCTACGACCTTCACGCCAGGATCGGAGCGGGCATCGCTTTCGTAGACGACACCGAGCGGGACCTCGCCGCGCGAGACCAGCAACAGGGCAGCGCGCACGTTGTCGCTCGGTGCGAGGCGAGGCTGGACCGCGCTCCAGAGGCCGAGCTTCTCGAAGGCGACCTTGGCGTACTTGCCGATCGGCACCGAATTGACCTCGCCCGTGGCGAGCCGACCATCCGGACCCAGCGCTGCTGAGAACGCCTCCGGGGTGAAGGCGACTGCGCTCTCCTTCGCATCGCGTGGCGCGATCAGGACCAGGCGGTTGCCGAGTAGGCTCACTCGGGTGTTCGGACGGATGAGGTTCTTCTTGGCGAGGTAGTCCATCCATTCGAGGTCGGCCGAGGCGAACAGGTCAGCAGGCGCACCCGCCTCGATCTGGCGGGCGAGCGCCGATGACGCTGCATAGCTCGCCTTGAGTTCGACGCCGGTCTGCGCGCTGAACGCCTTGCCAGCATCGTCCAGGGCATTCTTGAGGCTCGCGGCAGCAAACACGGTCGCGGTGTCGGCCGCCTGCGCCACGCCGGCAGCGAGGAGCAGGGCGGCAACGAGGCCGGAGCGGATCAGGCTGCGCATGCGGATACGGTCCTTGAGGGGGCTGCGGTGGATGTCGGGCTGGGGATGGCTCAAGCCGCTTTCGGAAGCGATGCCATATCGATGACGAAGCGGTATTTCACGTCGCTCTTGAGCATGCGGGCGTAGGCGGTCTCGATCTGGTCGATCGGGATCATCTCGATGTCCGAGGTGATGCCATGTTCGGAGCAGAAATCGAGCATTTCCTGCGTCTCAGCGATGCCGCCGATCAGGGATCCGGCGAAGTTGCGCCGCCGCCAGATCACGCTGAACACCTGCATCGGCAGGGGTTTCTCGGGCGCCCCGACCTGAACCAGCGTGGCGTCACGCTTGAGCAGGGCGAGGTAGGCGTTGATGTCGTGCTCGGCCGCGACCGTATCGAGGATGAAGTCGAAGCTCTCGCCCTGGGCGGCCATGGCGTCGGCATCCTTGGAGATCACCACCGCGTCGGCCCCGAGCCGCTTGGCGTCGGCTTCCTTCCCCGGCGAGGTCGTGAACAGCGTCACCTGCGCACCCATGGCGTGAGCGAGCTTCAGGCCCATGTGCCCGAGTCCGCCAAGACCCACGATACCGACCTTCTGACCCGGCCCGACTTTCCAGTGGCGCAGCGGCGAGTAGGTCGTGATGCCGGCACACAGCAGCGGGGCGACGCCGGCGAGATCGAGGTTTTCCGGGATGCGCAGGACGAAGTGACTGTCGACGACGATGTGGCTCGAATAGCCCCCGAAGGTATGGCCGCCGGTCTGCGACTCGGGACCGTTGTAGGTGCCGGTAAAGCCCGGCTCGCAGTACTGCTCTAGGCCTTCGCGACAGCTGGAGCACTCGCGGCAGGAGGCGACCATGCATCCGACGCCCGCCAGATCGCCTGGTTTGAAAGTCTTGACCTCGGCACCGACCCGGGTGACCCGACCGACGATCTCGTGACCGGGCACGCTTGGGTAGAGCGTACCGCCCCACTCATCGCGGACCGTGTGCAGGTCTGAGTGACAGACGCCGCAATAGACGATCTCGATCTCGATGTCGGATGCGCCAGGATCACGACGCTCGAAGCTGAAGGGCGCGAGCGGCGTTTCGGCGCTCTGGGCAGCGTAGCCGGTGCACTGGAACATAGTCTGGACCTGGAAGAACGAGGAGCGCATGGACAGGGGCTGGGCAAGCACCCGTCCCGTCACCCGGCTATATACAACCAGATACAGCGTCGGAAAGGGGCTCGATCTTGCCCAGCACGATCGCGTTCAAGCCGCGTTGTGACGAAGCTGGAGCGTCTGAGAAGGTCCGATGGCAAGCCTGAGCATCCGTATCGACGTTGCACCCGGCAACCGCATCGGTCCGGGTAAGGTGCAGCTCCTGGAGATGATCGCCGAGCACGGCTCGATATCCGCCGCCGGGCGGGCGCTCGGTATGTCCTACCGCCGGGCTTGGATGCTGGTCGAGGCGATGAACAGCGGTTTCGGACGGCCGGTGGTCGAGGCTCAGATCGGTGGCAAGGCGGGAGGCGGCGCGCGCCTGTCGACCCTCGGAGCGGATCTGGTCGCGCACTACCGCGCGATCGAGCGTGCCGCTGATCGAGTTGCAGCCCCATTCCTCGACCGGATTGTCGCCTCTGAACGGAACGCGAACGACGAGCCACCCACGGCCTCCCTCTAGGCAAGCCGGTTGTTTTTGGACAGAGTGCTGTATCTGAACGGATATAGCGCCTGCCGAGACGCCGATGCCGCCCCACGCCTACCTCGACGGTCCTGCCCTGCGCGCTCTCGCGGCAGCCGGCCACCCACCATTCGTGCCGCCCGCCGTCGACCCGGCTGACAAGCCGCGCGATCGGATCTGGGAGCTTGCCGAGAACCTGCACTGCTCGATCGTCGGCACCTGCCTGACCAACGCCGAGGCTCGCGCGATCCTGGCCAAACTCGGCCGTGCTGACGCGCGGACGATCAGCGAGCACCGGCTGCACGGCGAGATCGTCCAGATCGCCGGCCGCAAGGATGGCGGTGGTCGACTGCTGCAGAAGACGCTGGACCGGCGGCACGAGCGCGAGATCGAACGCTTCGACGAGGCCCGCACAGCCGATGCGGTACGGGCCTTATGGAAAGTCTCCCTGGAGCGCGGCGAGATCCCAGGCGCTTACTGGGCGGCGATTACCCATCCAGCGACCGATTGGCCCCTGGTGCAGGATATCTTTGGGGAGGTGCATATGCTCTCCCACCTCGTCGGTCAGTCGAACCGGGCCGACATCCGCCGCCTGCGCCATCTCGAAGATGAGTTGGGACGACGTGATGAAGCGCTCGCAGCACGGGACGAGCGCATCATGGCGCTCATGCGCGAGCGCGACGATCTCGGGAAGCGCACCCAGGCGATCGAAACTGAGCGCCTCATCCCGGCGACTACGGCTGTCGAGCCGCCGTCCACGCGCGGCCTTGAGGTGCGGCTGGCCCGGGAGACTGCGCATGCGACTGCGTTGGAGGAGCGGCTTGCAGTGCTGGCTGGCGCAGCCGAACGCCTCAGCGCTGATCTCGCCGCGGAAATAGCCCGCCGCTCAGCCGCAGAAAGGGAACTGGCTGCCCTCGAAGCGGCGCTGGATGAGCCGAGAATAGATACTGCCGATGGCCGAGCATCAGGACGGCTCGACGGGCGGATCATCCTCTATGTTGGCGGTCGGCAGCGTCAGGTGGCCAATCTCCGCCGCTTTGTGGAGGCTAAGGGCGGCAGGCTGCTCAACCACGACGGCGGCATCGAGGACAACCTGTGCCTCCTGGCGGGGCTGGTTGGGCAAGCGGATCTAGCGGTGTTCCCCGTGAGCTGTGTCAGCCACGAGGCGAGCCTTCACCTGAAACGATACTGCGAAGCTCAGGCCAAGCCCTTCCACCCGGTGCGGAGCGCGGGTCTCGCGAGCTTTATGCACGTCGTCATGTCGCTGACGAACTCGTCGTAGCCGATCGAGCAGATCGCTCGAAGGCCACAGGCAAGTTGAAGGAAGATACCAAGGTCATCTCATCGTCGCGCAGCTTACATAGGCCGCTCATCAACTTGCCAGATATGATAGAACTACGTGACAGATTGGTTTGAAGATCCAGACGACGACGGTCGTGCGTCCACCAAAAGTGAGAGCTGGATGCGGCTATACATCACGGCGGCACTGATCGGTATGGGTGTGCTCGGCGTGATCGGCACGATGCTGCATATCTTCCCAGCGTGAAGCCCAGAGTCTGCTCACGACCCAGGCCGTGTCAAAACGCCGGGAATGGGCTTTGTGCTCGGGTGCCCCCCACTCTTGCGAGAATGGGCGTTCCATCGCTTGGAGCGAGCTTTTGTGGTCGAGCGACAATCCGTTTGCGTTGAAGGCGCTGTTGGACGGCTTTTCAGTCCCTCAGTGAGCGATCCAAGGCTCTTGCTCAGGCGGGGATGGCTGCCAAGAGCTTCCGGCTTCCCAGGATGTTGAGAACACGCGTCAGATTGTAGGCCAGGACCTGGAGTGCCATCTCCGTCGAGACGCGCGGCAGGGTCTTGGTCAGGAAGTGCGTCGCCCCCATCCGCGCCTTCAGCGTGCCAAAGGGGTGCTCGACCGTCTCGCGCCGGACCCGCATGGCCAGCGGATCGCCGTCCAACCGGCGCTGCACGGCCTCCAGCACGTCCTCGTGCTCCCACCGTGTCACCCGGCGCTCCTTGCCCGTCGTGCAGTCCGCCTTCATCGGGCAGGTCGGGCAGACGTTCGTCCAGTAACGATGCAGCGTCAAACCATTCTCGACCGAGGTGTGCCGATAGGACAGCGTCTGACCCGCTGGACACAGGTAGGTGTTGTCTTGGCGACGGTAGAAGAAGTCTTCCTTACCGAAGCGCCCGGCCGCCTTCGCGCCCGAGGTCATCGGCCGGGGCAGCGTCACGGTGATGCCGGCGCGTTCGCAGGCCAGGATCTGTTCACTCGAATAGTAACCCCGGTCGGCCACCGCATCGAGCGTGTCCGCCTCCAGAGCCTCTTTGGCCCGTGCGGCCATGCCGCTGAGCTGCGCCCGGTCCGAGCCGGCATTGGTGACCGCGTGTGCGACGATCAGATGATGCTCGGTCTCGACCGCCACCTGGACGTTATAGCCCACCACGCCCAAGCCACGCCCGCTGGTGGCCATCGATCGCGCATCGGGATCGGTCAGCGAGACCTGCCGGTCGGGCGCCGCCTTCATCTGCTCCTCCAACCCCGCCAGCCGCTCCATCTCCTGCCCGAGTCGAGCGATCTTCTCCTTCAGCCGCTCCACCTTGGCTGCCAGTTCCGGCGTGGGGTCCTGACGATCGGCCGTGTCGAGCTGCGAGAGGTAGCGTGACACGCTCTCCTCGATCTGCTGGCGACGCCGGTCGAGCTTGCCTTGCGTGAAGTTGCGGTCGCGATTGTTGACCGCCTTGAACTTCGAGCCGTCGATCGCGACGCACGTCCCCGTCAGAAGGCCCATCGTGCGGCACAAGGCGACAAAGCGGGCACAGACGCGTCCGATGGCGGAGCCGTTCTGCCGACGGAACTCGGCAATGGTCTTATGATCGGGCGACAGCTGGCCGGTCAGCCACATGACCTCGACGTTGCGGCCCGCCTCGCGCTCCAGCCGTCGGCTCGATGGGACCCGGTTGAGATAGCCGTAGACGTAGAGCTTCAGCAGGGCGGCCGGATGGTAGCCCGGTCGACCCGTCCGTGCCGCATCGACGCCCGCAAAGCCGAGCGCGCCGAGTTCCAGGGCCTCCACGAAGGCATCGACAACACGGACAGGGTTGTCCTCAGCGATCCAGTCTTCCAGGCAAGGCGGAAACAGCGTCGTCTGATCGCGCTCGGCACCGACAACAAACCGTCCCATGCCGTCCTCCGCTCGTGCAGAGGAAAGCTACCACTATCGGGGTTTTGACACAGCCAGGACCCATTCCAGAAGGCCGAAAGGTCTGCTTCCAGGCAGTACGGCGGGCTGGCTTTGGTAGCTCTTGGCCGGAAGCAGAATGGCTGCTTCTGAGTAGAACATTACCAAAGCGGACGGCTTCTTGCCAACCCAGCCCATTCGCCCAAATCGACGTTTGCGGTTTTTTAAAGCAACGGTTTCAGTAGGAACGTATTCTTGACTTGAGGTAGAAATTTTGATTTAACATTTTTCATCTGACTCAGCCATTGTTTTCATTTCTCAATTGATCAGTGATTGTAATTTTACTGCCAATACGCCCCAGTTGAATAATTTACCGGGCGTAAGGACGTGAAGATAAATAATATCTAATGAGAGTGCTTTTGCTGGCACGTCAGAAAATTGAATTAGACCGGCTGGTGTCTCCCCCGTCAAGTGGTCGCCGAAAGCCTTGCGATCTCATTGGGGTCATTCTAAAGGGCGGAGAGCGTCGCGGATAGCCTACGTCGTATGGTCGATCAGGAAAATCTGTTCTGGCTCAGCGACGCGCAGTGGGCTGTCATTGCCCCCTATATGCCTAACTCAGTCGCCGAGCACCTCGACGATCGTCACACCATGTCTGGCATCATCTATGTATCGCTGACAGGATGCCGCTGGCCAGATTGCCCGGCAGTGTACGGTCCGCGCGGCTCCGTCTATCGGCGTTTCAGTCAATGGCGCCATCGACCTTTCTGGTCGGCCATGCTGAGGGAGCTGTCCGATGCCGGATGGACCGATGAAGCCCGCGCCCTCGATCCCGTGGCGATGGCGCGATCACGCCCACGCCGGCGTGGCCTGAGGATCGACCGCAAATGGCGCCCCCGGGAGCGACCACCTGACGGCCGACACACCACCGATTGAGTGGTGCGCCGCAGGCTCAACGCACTGCAGCCGACCTGCATGCGTGTCTACTCACCACTTATAACTGATGCTTGCCAGCACCTGTCTCGCCTGACCGTAGAAGCAGGCGTTGACCGTCTGACATGACGAGACGAAGCGCCGATCAGCGAGGTTCGTCGCGTTTACCTGGAAACGCCAGCGATCCCAGTTGTAGTGAACCTGCGCGTCGAACAGCACGTATTCTGGCACGTGGAAGAGATTGGCCTGGTCCGCGAAGGACCGACCGATGTAACGCGCGCCGCCGCCGAACCCGAAGCCGCGCAGCTCGCCTGTCGGGAAGGTGTAGTCGAAGAACACGTTGGCGAAGTTCTCCGGGGTGTTCACCGGGACCTTGCCGATGAGGGTGGGATCACCGTTCTTCTCGTTGGTCAAACCGTAGATCGTGTACGAGGCGGACACGTTGAGGCCGCTGAACACGGTGGCGGTGAGCTGCGCCTCGAAGCCGGTCGAGCGCACCTCGCCGAGCTGCGACTGGAACTGTGGGTTGGTTGGGTTCGCCGTCAGCACGTTCTGGCGGCGGATGTCGAAGCCGGCCAAGGTAACGAAGTAGCCCTGGCCCGGCGGCTCGAACTTGACGCCACCCTCGATCTGGTCACCCGTCTCGGGCCTGAAGGTTCGGTTGTTGATGTCGGTGCCGATCAGAGGCTGGAATGAGGTCGAGTAGCTGACGTACGGCGCAAGGCCGAAGTCGAAGTTGTAGATCAGCGCCGTACGGTAGGTGGTCGCGGTATCATTGCGACCGTCGTTCCGAGCGCCATTGGTGAGCTTGTCGTTGATCCGGTTCTCGGCGAAGTCCTGGCGAACACCGACCAACAGGGTCAGTTGGTCGGTGAGCTTGATCTGATCCTGCCCGTAGAGGCCGAGCTGCTTAAAGGTGTCGAAGTTGACCTGGTAGGGCCCTGGCGTACCGGCGGGACCACCGTACGCAGGGGCCAGGATGTTGAGGTCCGGCGCGGAGTAGAACGGGTTCGCGCCGAAGTTCGTGCCCTGATTGTCACTTAGGCGGTAATCCTTGTAGTCCACGCCCATGAGGAGGTCATGGCGGAAGAAGCCGTCGAAGAAGCGCGCCTCTGCCTGGTTGTCGACCTGGAAGATGTTAACCCGGTCCTTCACGAGAAACTGGTAGCGGGCGAGCTGGGTCTGCGTTGCGTCGCCGAAGGCGTAGCCATTGCCGATGTACGAGTTCTGATAGCTGTCGCCGAACGAGTAGCGCAGGTTCTGACGGAACGACCACGTGTCGTTGAAGACGTGCTCGAACTGGTATCCGAGGAACGCCTGATCGCGCTGGAAGGTGTTGAAATCGCGATCCCCTACGTTGGTCGAGCGCAGGATACGCAGACCGAGCGCCTGGGGGCGAACCGTGCCGGCGTAAGGCAGGAAGTTCGCCGACACGCCGGTCGTGTCATGCTGGAATGCGGTCAGGACCGTGAAGGTCGTCGCCCCGTCCGGCTTGTAGGTGAAGGCGGGCGCGATGAAGTAGCTGTTGTCCTGCAGGCCGTCGATCTGCGTGCCACCGTTGCGGCCGTAGCCGGTCAAGCGATAGAAGTAGTGTCCCTCCTTGTCGACCGGGCCGCCGACGTCGAAGGCGGCGTACTTCTGACCATACGAGCCGCCGCCGACCTCGACGTAGCCGAACGGGTCCTCCGTCGGGCGCTTGCTGACCTGGTTGATGATGCCGCCGATCGGACCGGCGCCGAACAGCACCGCCGCAGGTCCGCGCAGCACCTCGACGCGCTCCAGCCCGAAGGTGTCGTAGCGGAAGTAGCCGAAACCATAGTTCAGCGTCTGCAGGCCGTTCAAGTAGAGACCGTAGTCGCTCGCCACGAAACCGCGCAGGAGGAAGTAGTCCAGGCGCGTGTCGTAGCCGAACGGGCTGGCGTAGGTGCCGGCGACGTACTGCGTCGCCTGGGATAGGTTCTGCGCGTTCTGGGCGTCGAGCTGCTGGCGCCCCACAACGGTGATCGACTGCGGCGTCTCGATCAGCGGCGTGTTGGTTTTTAGAGCGGTCACGGAGCGCTTGGCGACGAAGCCGTCGATCGGCCCGTTCGGGTTCTCGGGCCGGCCGGGTCCCGGTTGTCCGGACGAGACCGGCCCATAGCGCTCACCGGCGCCGCGGCTCTCGACGCTCAGCTCGTCGAGCTGCACGCTGCCTGCGTTCGCCGAGACGCCACGACGGGGCGTGTTCGCCTCTTGCGCGGAGGCTTGTTCTACGGCGAGGCTGAGAACCGCGAGCGAAACGCCCGCGAGGGCGAGTGTACGCACCATGGTGCGGTGAAAGCCGATCATCTTCATAGCCCCGAGCCCGATCCAGGCAGCCTCCCTCATTCGCCGCAGAGAGATGCGACGTGGCTGCCTTGTTGTTTGAAATTGTTATAAACTGCTGTTTTACTTTGCTTTTCTGCTCAACGGATACGGTTGAGACACAGGATGGACAAGACGGTTAGACCCCAACTTCGGTGGATACGGCGGACCAGTTGCAGCGAGGTCACAGCCGCGGACCGGCCACCGCACACCTCGCATCGGCAAACTTAGCGCAACGGCGTGTGAGGCTTCGGTTGCGAATAGTAAGCATCGCAGGTTGATGCCACTGAAGATTCTATGCGGCCGCCGAGGGTTACAGCTGGCGACTAGTTTATCTTCATTCATCCCATCTAGGCAGCTGCCCTAGAATCGTTGCGCCATCGCGATCACGCGACGCTGAGACCGCGCGTTGAGTTCGAGCCGCAGGGTGATGATGGGGAAGGGATAGTCATAGTTGCGAACGAGAGCGGGGCCTTCGTCGCCCAGCCACGCCGCTTGGCTGCAACCCTGCGGGCGAGGTGCTGGGCGATAGTGGCTGAGGATGCGGTGGGTGCGGTGGGTGCGGTGGGTGCGGTGTGCGGTTAAGTCCACGTTGAGCGGAAGGGTTTATTCCTCGGCCAGGTCGTTGGTGTCGTCTGAGGCGGTCGGACGAGGTCGATGGAACGGTCAGCGCAGTCCACGGATACCTCATCGGCGGCGGCCGATGAGCATGAGGCGCTGATCGGAGCTGCCGAGGAGGCGGTCCTAGAGCCCCTGGCGGACTTCCCGCACATCGACCTGCGCTCGGGCGTGGAGCCGTGGGAGAAACGTCGCGCCGCCGGCAAGATCCTGCGCCTGGATCTACCGCATTCGGCTCATGCCGTGCTCGATCTCGCCCGCGACCGTCCCGACCCGGTCGCGCTGATCGAAGCGGCCCACGACGGGCGACAGTCGCACCTAATCCCGGTGCGGGTCGCCCGCATGGCGTCCTCGCCGTTCGCCTTCCTGCGCGGGGCCGCTTAGGTCATGGCCTGGGATCTCGCACAGGGAGCGCGCGGCGCGATCGACGTGGTGATGAACGGCGATGCCCATATCTCCAACTTCGGCCTGTTTGGCTCACCCCAGGGCGAGGTGGTGCTCGACCTCAACGACTTCGACGAGGTCACGGTCGGGCCATGGGAGTGGGACCTGAAGCGCCTGTGCGTGAGCATCGAGGTCGCCGCGCGGGATGCCGACGTACCGCCGGCCGAACGGCGGCAGGCGGTACTGAGCGCGGTGGCTGGTTACCAGCACACGATGAACGACCTCGCCCCGCGCGGTTCGCTCGACGTCTGGCAGCGCGCGGCGCGCGCCGAGGACCTCGCCTTCGCCGGCATCGAGATCGACGCGCGTTCGCAGGCCGTGGTGCGCAAGGCCGTCGAGAAGGCGCGGCGGAAGAACAACACCAGCTTGCTCGATCGGGTGGGCGAGCGGCGCACGGACGGCGGCTGGCGCTTCCGCGAGGAGCCGCCGATCCTCGTCCGCGTCGACGAGGCGACGCGCGAGGCCGTCACCACCGGCCTGGAGCGTTATTCCGAGACGCTGCCACGCGAGCGGCGGTTCATGCTCAGCCGCTACCACGTGGTCGACGTCGCACATCGCGTCGTCGGCGTCGGCAGCGTCGGCACTCGGGCCTACGTCGCGCTCCTGTGCGGCAACTCGGACCAGGACGCGCTCTTCCTCCAGGTGAAGGAAGCTGTGCGACCGGCCCACGCGCCGTATCTACGCGGCATGCCCAAGCCCTACGCCGACCACGAGGGCGAGCGCGTGATCTACGGCCAGCGCCTGCTACAGGCGGTGGGCGATCCGCTGCTGGGCTGGACGAAGATCCAGGGCCGGCCGTTCTACGTGCGCCAGATGAAGAACATGAAGGGCGAGATCCCGGTCGTGCGAATGACCGGCCGGTCGCTCCAGTACTTCTCGCACGCCTACGGCGCCCTACTGGCCAAGGCCCATGCGCGGACCGGGGATGCGGCGGCGATCGCGGGCTATTGCGGCCACGATGGCCGCGCCGACCTGCGGGAGGCCCTCGCCGATTGGGCGATGGCCTACGGTGACCGGAACGAGGCGGACTATCAGGCGTTCCGGACGGCCATCGCGGCGGGCAGGCTCCGAGCGGCCGACGACCCGCATCTTTGATCTAGCACATGCGTCGACGGGCTGATCACTCGGACGACGTCGTCATCCCGGATCCGTCGGCCTGATCAGATCCCAGCCCACCGTGTTGATGCTCGGCGGGATCGGCTCCGTAGAGCGTCGTCAGGAGCGCCGAGAGGTCGGAGAAGGACAGCCCGGCCTTCTGCACCACGCGGTCGGCCTGCCCGGCCAGCTGGCGGAAGTCGTCCGCCGTGACGTCCTTGGCCGTCAGAACCACCACGGGAATGTCGTACCACTCCGGGCGGGTGCGCAGCAGGCGCAGGAAGCCGAAGCCGTCGAGTTCCGGCATCATCAAATCGAGCAGGATCAACCGCGGCCGGTGCTCGCCGACCGCCGCCAGGCCCGCTCGGCCGTCCGCCGCCGTGACCACCTGCCAGCCGTCCCGGGTGAGCTGGGATGCCATCAACGCGCGCAGGTCGCCGTCGTCGTCCACGACCAGCACCGGCCCGTCATGGGCCTTCGGCCGGAACCGCTCCATCGCTTCCTTCAATTGTACCCAGTCGACCGGCTTCTGCAGGTAGTCGGTCGCCCCGAGCGAGAACGCGAGGTTCTGCTCGTCGAGCACCGTGACCATGATCACCGGCAGATCGCCGAGCTCCGGGTCGGCGCGCAGGGTGCGCAGCACGGCCCATCCATCCATGCGCGGCATGGTTACGTCCAGCAGGATCGCGCGCGGACGCCGCGTGCGCGCCTGCTCGAGCCCTGCCATTCCATCAGCCGCCGTTGCGACGTGGAAGCCTTCCTTGGCCAGGAAGCGGGCGAGCAGGTCACGGGTGGCTTGATCGTCGTCGATGACCAAGACCTCGCTGCCGGCTATCGACTCGGCCGAGGGTTGCGGCGCCCGCGGGGATCTCGCCTGCGCCTGTCTCTCCTCGCCCTCGACCACGCTCGCCAGCAGCGTCAGGGTGAAGGTCGTACCTTCCCCCTGACGGCTCTCGACCGCGATGTCGCCGCCGAGCATGTGCGCGAACGCCCGGGTGATCGCCAACCCGAGCCCCGTGCCGCCGAAGCGCCGCGTGGTCGAGGCGTCGGCCTGACTGAAGCGCTGGAACAAGCGTGACGCCTGCTCCTCGCTCATGCCGATGCCGGTGTCGGCCACCGCGAACACCAGCCGATCACCCTCGGCGTCCGTCTGCCGGCGTGCCGACAGCGTAATTTCCCCGCCTTCCGTGAACTTTGCCGCGTTGCTCAGCAGGTTGATCAGGCACTGGCGCAGCTTGGTCGCGTCCGTGTACGCACCGCCGAGCCCGTCCGCGATGTCGAGGACCAGGGCGTTGCCCTTCTTCTCCACCAGGGCTTCCACCGTGGCGGCGACGTCGCGCACGGTCGCGGCGACGTCGATACTTTCCGGGTACACCTCCATGCGCTCGGCCTCGATCTTCGACAGATCGAGCACGTCGTTGATCAGCCCGAGCAAGTGGCGCGCGTTCGCCTCGATCTTCTTCATATCGGGCAGCAGGTCCGCCTGGCCGGCGTCCTCCATCTCCTCCTGCAGCATCTCCGAGTAGCCGATCACCGCCGACAGCGGGGTGCGCAGCTCGTGGCTCATGTTCGCCAGAAACTCGGACTTGGCGCGGTTGGCCTCCTCGGCGGCGTCCTTCGCCGCCGCGAGGACGTGCTCGGAGCGCTTGCGCGCGTCGATGTCGGACACCACCACGACAGCGCCGATGAGCGCGCCTTCGGCATCCCGCATCGGCGCGCCGGCGAAGCCGACCCAGGCGCGGGCACCGTCGCCGCGCTGATAGTCGACCTCCAGCTCGGACTGTGGCTCGCCGGCGCGCACCACCTGGATCAGCGGCCACTCGCTCGGCTCGACCGGCCGGCCATTCTCGTGGAAGCCGACCCAGCGGGCCGGTTCCTCGCCGGGTTGCGCGGGCAGCACCCCGTGCCCGAGGATCGTCTCGGCGCGGGCGTTGTGGCCGGTGATCCGTCCGGACGGCGCGTCGGCGATGAGCACGCCCACCGGCAGTGTGTCGAGAACGCTCCGCAGCAGCGCTTCGCCCGCTCGGACCTGGGCCTCGGACAGGACGGCCGTAGTTACGTCCGCCACGACGAGGCCGACGCCGGTGGCCACAGCCGACCCTTCATCCTGGCACAGCGGGTAGAAGCTCATGCGGAAGTGGCGCATCCCGCCCGGCGCGCTCTCGCTCGCCACGCTGACCGGCACGTCAGCGCTGACGAGGCCGTGGTCGCGCGCCGCCTCCAGCAGCGGGGTGAGCTGATCTTCCAGCTTAGGGAGAAGCGTCCAGATCGGTACGCCGAGATCCGCACCGAAGCCGCGCTCGCTCATCGTCGCCAGGGCGCGGTTCATGTGACGGATGTTAAACCCGCCGTCGAGGAAGCCCAGCCCGACCGGGGCATTGGCGAGCACGCCCTCGAACAGCCCGCTGCTGCGTTGGCTCTCGCGGCGGCGTACTATCGTGAGGCGGACCAGCAGCACGATCGCGAGGGTCGCGCAAAGCAGGCTGAACGCCGTCAGAGCGGTGTAGCGCAAGCTGTCGCGACGGTCGTTCTCCGCCGACGCCTCCGCGGCGGATCGGTTGGCCGTCGCGGTGGCGGCACGGATCGCATCCATCAGGCGCTTGCCCGCGCCGGTCTCGATCAGGGCTTCTGCGCTGTCGAACCCCTGGTCACGCCGCGCGATCACGACCCGGTCGGAGAACACCGTCTCATCGCCGATCAGCTTGCGCACGGGGGCGAGTGCCGCTGTCGCAGGATCGAATGAGCCACCGTCGAGGGTGTCGAGGAAAGCGCTTTCACCGGGGATGCGATTTAGCGCATCGGCATAGGGCTCGAGGTACTCGGGCTTGCCGGTGAGCGCGTAGCCGCGCATGCCGGTCTCAAGATCCTTCATCGTCGAGAGCAGGCGCTCGCTGTGGCCGATCAGTTCCCTGTGGTGCAGCCGTTCGCGACGGGCGGTGCCGCCAGCCACGAAGTTCCACCCGACCGCCGTCAAGGCCAGGGCGAGCAGGGCGTAGGCGAGCGGCGAACTGGGCAGCCCGGCGAGCGGTCGCGCTCCCCGCAGGCCTGGACGCTGGATCAGCGGGTGGGTGTCGGGCATGCGAGCTACCTTCGCCCTCTACGATCGGGCATCGGCAAGTCGTAGCCGGGTTCATACATGAAGCGCGAGCCCTGGCTTCGAGTTCGAACTCGCAACCAAAGGGCTCTGCGGTGGAAGTGACTACAGGGCCTCTTAATACCCCGTACGGTCGCGCATACTCATACTTCTAGATCTGGCCGAAAGCAGTTGGTCCGCTTCCCGGCACAGGTGCAGATGAAGCGGACGCCGTCAGTGCGATCCTCGATGGCTAAGCGCGCGTCGCATCACCGTGATGGAGGCCGTCGTCCACGCCGCCTGGGCGGGCAGGCCGGCGCACGGCGCGCCAGCGCCCGTCCAAGCGGCGGCCGTCCTCGATCGGCTCGACCTCACGGCGCTCGCCCGGACCCGGCTCGATCGGCTGTTGGGCGGACAGCGCCAGTTGACGAGCTTGGCCCAGACGCTCGTCCGGCGCCCGCGGCTGCTACTCCTCGACGAACCGCTCAGCACGCTGGACCTGCGCCACCATCACGCTGTCCTCACGGTCCTGCGCAGCCTCGCCGCGTACGGCCTGATCGTGGTGGCAGTGCTGCACGACTTCAGCCTCGCTGCGATGTGGGCCGATCGCGTCGTCCTGATCCATGGCGGGGGCGTGGCCGCCGACGGGCCGCCGGAACGAGCCGTCACTGCGGCGACGCTGGCGGAGGTGTACGGCGTCGCCGCGACGGTGCGGCGTGGCGACGATCGCTCCACCAGCATCGTCGCGACAGGACTCCTCGACCCGTAGCCGATCGTAAGACGCACGGTGCCGCGCCCTAAGGCAACACCTCCCACGCGTGAGTGCCGCAAAGCAGCTGTGCTGTTTCGGCCACGACCCACACCCCCTGCCATTCCTGGCCTTGCACGCGTTCCTGATCGCGCCTATCCCTGCGACAGAAACGTCAAGCAAAACAGTAGTTTAGCTTCTTTCTAATCTGCGATCTGCATCCCCGCCGGGCGTCCTTCCGGCGAACGCGGGCGGCTGCCCGCAGCGCGAGAGAGACACGGTGTTCATGCGTCGAGATCAGGCACAACGAGGCACCGTGCGTGCTCTCACCCTCGCGGGCGTCTCGCTCGGCATCCTGATCCAAGCCCTTCCGTTCAGGCCAATCGCCATCAGTGCCGCCCAGGCGCAGGACGCGACCCCGCCGCGCCCGCGGGCGCGCAACCCCGCCGATCAGACCGCACAAGCCGGAGTCGTACTGGAGGAGTTGAGCGTCACCGGCCAAGGCGGTGGCGGACGCCGCCAGGAGGATCCGCTCGGCCCCATCGACGGTTTCGTGCCAACCCGATCACTGACCGCCACCAAGACCAATACGCCGCTCATCGAGACACCGCAGTCGATCACCGTCATCGGGCGCCAGCAGCTCGACGCGCAGCGGGCCCTCACCGTGCCCGAGGCACTGAAGTATGTGCCGGGCGTCTACGGTGGCACCTACGGCCCAGGCAGCCGGATCGACTTCTACCTGATCCGCGGCTTCACCGCGCAGGACACTGGGCTCTACCTCAACGGGCTGCAGCTCCTGCAGTACGGCAACGGGACGTTTCAGGTCGACCCGTTTGGGCTTGAGCGGATCGAGGTCCTACGCGGGCCGGCGGCCGTCCTATTCGGACAAGGCGGCCCGGGCGGCCTCGTCAACCTGATCAGCAAGCGGCCGCCGTTGGAGGAACTGCGCTATGTCGAGGCAGGCGGCGGCTCCTACGGGCAGAAGTATCTCGCCTTCGACGTCGGCGGTCCCGCCGACGCGGAGGGGCACTGGTTCTATCGGCTCACCGCCCTCGGCCGCAACGGTGGCACCCAACTCGACGGCACCGACGATAACCGCGGCTACATCGCCCCTTCGTTCACCTACAAGCCGGACGGGGCGACCACGTTCACGGTCCTGACGAGCTTCCAGCACGACGAGACCGGCCGCATCGGTGGCTTCCTGCCCTACGTCGGCACGGTGCGTCCACAGGCACTCGGCCTACGCATCCCGCTCAACGTCAACATCAACGATCCGCAGGCCAACCGCTTCCGACGCACGCAGGCCTACGGCGGCTACCAGTTCGAGCACGTCTTCGACGAGGTGTTCACCTTCCGGCAGAACCTGCGCTACTCGTTCACCGAGAGCTACGACAACACCCTGATCTCCGGCAGCTACGTCGCCGGCACGAACCAGACAGTGCTCAACCGCTACCGCTCACAATCCGCCGGCCGCGAGAACCTGTTCAACGTCGACAACCAACTCGAAGCCCACTTCGACACCGGACTGTTCCGCCACACGATGCTGTTCGGCCTTGACTACAAGCAGGCCCAGCTCGACGGCACTAGCGCACGCAGCTCGACCACCGCGAACCTTCCGGCGCTGCGCATCAACTTCCTCGCACCGGTCTACGGGGTGCCCACCCCGATCCCGACGCCCTTCAACGTCACGGGCACCTCCTTCCAACAGCTCGGCATCTACGCTCAGGATCAGATTCACATCACCCCGGAGCTCAGCATCATCGCCAGCGGCCGGGGCGACTTCACCGAGAACGACGTCCTCAACAAGCTGACGAGCCGGACCACCGAGCAGCGCGCCAACGCGGCGACCCAGCGCTACGGCATCGTCTACGACTTCGACTTCGGGCTCGCCCCCTACCTGAGTTACGCGACGTTCTTCAATCCGGTGATCGGGACGGACTTCTTCAGCCAGCCGTTCAAGCCGGAGACCGGAGATCAGTACGAGGCCGGCGTGAAGTACCAGCCTCCGGGCTCGCAACTCCTCGCTACAGCCGCGGTGTTCGATCTGATCCGCACGAACGTGTCGACGACGGACCCGACCAACATCAACAACACGATCCAGATCGGCGCGGTGCGCTCGCGCGGCGTCGAGCTGGGGTTGCAGGCCAACGTCACGCCCGACTTCAACGTCACCGCGTCGTTCACGAGCTACGACCTGAGGACGGTCGCGGACGGTTCGGCCGCCAGGATCGGCAAGACCCCGGTCAACACCCCGCAGACCCTGGCCTCGGCGTTCGCGGACTACACGATCCCGACCGGACCTCTGGCCGGCTTCGGCTTCGGCGGCGGCGTGCGCTACATCGGCATGTCCTACGCCTCGGTCGACAACTACTTCACCGTCCCGGAGGTCGTATTGTTCGACGCACAGGTGCACTACGTGCGCGACGGCTGGCGCTTCGCGATCAACGCCACCAACGTGGCCGATCGGCACTACGTGGCGTCCTGCATCTCGACCGGCAGCGGGTGCTACTACGGCGACGCGCGCCGGGTGATCGCGAGCGCGAGCTACAAGTGGTGAGGCGCCCGTCGGTCTCCGCTTCGCGGCGAACCGCTTTCCGGTGACGGTCAGCGCCCGGCTCACGATCGCGGCCCGGATCGCCCTGGCGGTCTTTGGCGGCTATGGTCTGGCAGGCCTCGCCACCGCGGCGCTGGCGCTCGCCCTGCCGATGGGCCGGGCCGACGCCGCGTCGACAGCGACGATGCTGAGCTTCGCTGTCTATGCCGCGGCGGTGCTGTGGACGTTCGGAGTCCGCCACCTTGCGACCGCCGCGCTCGGCCTGCTGCTGCCGGCCCTTGCGCTCGGCGGCCTCGTCTGGGCATTGCACGGAGGGGCTGGATGAAGGCGACGTTCCGGCAGTCGATGGCATGGCTGCACGCCTGGTCCGGGCTCGTGGTCGGCTGGGTACTGTTCGCGGTCTTCCTCACCGGCACCCTGAGCTACTACCGCACTGAGATCTCGCAGTGGATGCGGCCGGAACTCCACGCCGGTCACGCGGTCGATGTCCCGATCGCCGCGGAGCGCGCTGTCGACGCTCTGCGCGAGCGCGCCCCGGACGCGCGGGCCTGGTTCATAACGCTACCGACCCCTGAGATTCCCGCGACCCGGATCGTGTGGCGCACCGCCCCCGGAGCCCCGTTCTCGGTGGCGCTGCTCGACCCGGCTACCGGTGCCACGCTTCCCGCGCGGGATACCCGCGGCGGCGACTTCCTGTACCGGTTCCACTACGAACTCCACCTGCCACCCCTGTGGGGACGCTGGATCGTCGGCGGCTGCGCTATGGTGATGCTGATCGCTCTGCTCAGCGGGATCGTCACGCATCGGCGGATCTTCGTCGACCTGTTCACCTTTCGTCCCGGAAAGGCGCCGCAGCGCGCGTGGCTCGATGCGCACAATGTCGCCGGCGTGCTGGCACTGCCGTTCTACCTTATGATCACTTACACCGGTCTCGTCACGCTGATGCTGTTGTACATGCCCTGGGGGGTGGACGCGGCCTACCGCGGTGATCGCGAGCGCTATTTCCGGGACCGCGGCCAGACGATCGCGGCCCGTCCCCCGGCCGATGCCCCGGGGACGCTGGCACCGCTCGGACCGATGATCCGCGAGGCGATGCGCCTCACCGGTTCGGAGGCGACCTTCATCGCGATCCACAACCCGCGCGACGCGCGGAGCACGGTGGTGGTGACGATGGACGAGCCCGAGGGCTTGGCTCACCTCCACCCCGCGGTCGGCTTCGATGGCGTGACCGGCACCTTCCTCGCCACGACCATGCCGGCCAGCGTCGCGACCACCGTGCACGGGACGTTGGTCGGCCTGCACGAAGCGCACTTCGCACGCTGGCCGCTGCGCCTGCTGTTCTTCCTGTCGGGCTTGATGGGCTGCGCCATGGTGGCGACCGGACTGGTGCTGTGGACCGTCGCGCGTCTACCCAAGCCCAACTCTGCGGCGCGCATGCCGCTGGGCCACCGGCTCGTCCACGCGCTCAACGTCGGCACCGTGGCCGGCTTGCCGATCGCCGTGGCGTGCTACTTCCTGGCCAACCGCCTGCTGCCCGCGGCGATGCCTCTCCGTCCGGAGGTCGAAGTGCAGGCTTTCTTCGCCGGGTGGTTGATAACGGCCCTTCCAGCCGTGTCTCTCGCGCCGGCCCGGGCATGGACCGTCGCGCTAACGACGGCCGCCGCCGGGTTCTTCGCCATCCCGATCGTCAGCGGCGTAACGACAAACCGTCATCTCCTCGCAAGTTTGCGCGAAGGCGACACGGTGTTCGCGGCTTTCGATACTACCAGCTTGTGCGTCGCGGCCGGGTTCGGGTTCGCCGCTTATGCATTAGCCAACCGTCGAGCTGCCCCGCAGCGAATGAGAAAAGACGCTCTTCAGGCAGGTATCGGATCACGGTCGTCGGTGTAAAGGCGATGTCAGTGTCGAGCTAGTGGGCAAGCTCTGCAACGGTGCAGCATCGCCTAGCGCCACGTTTGCTCACGGGCACGGGCCAAGGTGTTTTGAACGACCGAGATGGGCGCGAAGCAGCAGCTGGATCTAGCCGAAGGCAGTCAGCTTCTGGTGTTCGCATCTTGGAAGCGAAGGGTGTTTGGCAATGTTGATATGCTAAGCGAACTGACATCAAGCTTCAGCCTCAGCCTGCGATCAGCTCGCGGATGCGGGCTGCCAATGTGTCGACGGCAAACGGCTTGGTCAGGACCGCCATGCCCGGATCCAGCTGACCATCGTTGAGCAGCGTGGTCTCCGCAAAGCCTGTGATGAACAGCACCTTCAAGTCGGGACGGCTGACCCGCGCAGCGTCGGCCATCTGCCGCCCGTTCATCCCGCCGGGCAGACCCACGTCGGTGACGAGCAGATCGATCCGAGCGTCAGACTGCAACACCCTGAGGCCACCGGCGCCGTCGGCAGCCTCGACCGCGGTGTAGCCGAGATCCCCGAGCACGTCGGTGATCAGCATGCGCACCGTCGGCTCGTCGTCCACGATCAGCACGGTCTCGCCAGCCTCGGCGAGCGCCATCGGGTGCTTCTCCGGGCCAAACCCATCCGCCTCAGCCTCGCCCCGGTGGCGCGGCAGGTAGATGCACACCGTCGTACCCTCGCCGACCTCGGAGTAGATCCGCACCTGCCCACCCGACTGCTTCGCGAAGCCGTAGATCATCGACAGGCCAAGGCCCGTGCCCTCGCCTATCGGCTTGGTCGTGAAGAACGGGTCGAACGCCCTGGCCACCACGTCCGGCGGCATGCCGGTGCCGGTATCGGTGACACACAGCGACAGGTACTTCCCCTCGGGCATATCCTGCGCCGCAGCCTGCTGCCCGTCGATCCAGCGGTTGCTCGTTTCGATAGTGATCCTGCCGCCGCCGGGCATGGCGTCCCGCGCGTTGATGCACAAGTTCAACAGGGCGTTCTCGAGCTGCGAGGGATCGACCAGCGCGGGCCAAAGGCCGCTCGCACCTATGTGCTGCATGTCCACGCTCGGCCCGACCGTACGTTGGATCAGGTCGAGCATGCCGCCGGCCAGCCTGTTCACGTCGGTCGCCTTCGGCGCCAGTGTCTGGCGACGCGAGAACGCCAGAAGTCGGTGCGTCAGCGCCGCGGCACGTTTTGAGGCCCCCTGGGCGGCGGCGATGTACTTCTCGACGTCCTTGAACCGACCCTGACCGATGCGGGTCTCGATCAGCTCCAACGAGCCCGAGATCCCGGCCAGCAGGTTGTTGAAGTCGTGCGCCAATCCGCCGGTGAGCTGTCCGACCGCCTCCATCTTCTGCGACTGCCGCAGCACCTCCTCCATGCGCGCGCGTTCCTCGCCGGCCAGCCGAAGGCGATCGGCCGCTGCCTGAAGGTCGCACGTCCGCTCCTCAACCCGAGCTTCGAGTGAGGCGTTGAGCCTATGGACCTCGTCCTGGGTCTGACGCTGCCGGTACGCGGCGAAGCCAAGCAAGGTCGTGGCAAACAGCCCCCCAACGCAGACGAGCCAGATCTCGGGGAGTGCAGATCTGCGCTGAGGCGAGACACGCTCCTCGAACACCACGATCCATGTGCGGCCACCGAGTTCGAGCGCGGACTGCCGCGTAAGCCGGCCGGTCGCCGCGGCTGTGGCCGGCGCGGATCGATGCAGCAGCGTCGCGTCGCTCGGCGCACCGTCGTAGACCGTGAAGGCGGCGTCCTGTTCAGCCTCAGCCGCGATGATGCTGCCAAACAGGTCGTCGGCACGGAAGGCGCCGAAGACGAAGCCCAGGAACAGTCGCCGCCGCTCGTCGACGTCGGGTGGCACGGCACCGCCGACGTACACCGGCATGGCGACGAGGAAGCCGGCCTGTTTGTTCGCGTCGATCTCCTGTACAAGTTGGATGCGCGCCGAGGCGGCGGGCAGGCCGGTGTCGCGCGCGCGCTCGACCATGTCGCGGCGGATGGGGTCTGACATCACGTCAAAGCCGATCGCGGCCTGATTGCGCGGGTTCGGCGGCTCGGCAAATAGGACGGGACTGATCGTCGGGTTGTCCGTCGACGGTCGCACGCGGAAGTCGGTCACCCCCAGTGACTCGGCCCGCGCTGCAAACCGATCGCGTTCGGCGGCAGGTAAGGTCGGCGTGAAACCGATGCCGAGGAAGCCGCGATACAAACTCTGCAACTCGATCCGCTGCACGTACGCCCGGAAGTCGCTCAGAGTGACGCCATCGCCCTTAACCGCGAACAGGCCTGCACCGCCACGGAGCAGGGCGGCGTAGGTGCGGAACTGGTCCTCGATCGTGCGCAGCTCGATCTCGGTGGCGTGGACGAAGGTCAGGCGATCGCGCAACGCCGCCGCTCGCCAGATGAGAGCGGTACTCGACCCGGTCGCGAGCAAGCCTGCGGCCAAGATCAGCGCTGGGATCCACCGCACCGCTCGCACCATAGGACGCGCCGTCCGGTTCGGATCATCAACGCGGACTCGCGAGGTGCGAAGTTGGGGCAAGGGTCTAGCCGGTCGGTATGGAGCGGTCTGATGTGCTTGGGCGAGCACGGCGGCACATGCGAGCCCATGATGGCGTCACCGGGGCAACATCTGCCGCGGCGAGGCGCTCGACGTACCTTTTTGGCGGCTGAATGCGGCGAGCACGCGGCTTCGACGGAGGGCCTGACCGGGCCACGATCCGATGCAGCCCATGGCTAGATCCGCGCCTTGATTTTTTCTGTCGCCGCGTCCGCTTACCGGAAACTGCGGGCGGCGGCGGAATGGCGGCATTGGGCGCAAAGCTGCCGACCTTTGCAGCTCGGTCAATCTCAGGTTCGCGCCAGAAACAGAGATTGGGGCCTCTCCCATAAGCGGGCATTCCTCGTCCGAGGTCGCTACGGCCGATCGCGCCTCATTGTGGGCCTGAACGCCGCATCAACGATCGACGGGATTGAGGCTCTGGATGACGGGAACGATGCCGGGACGCCGCCCATCGCGCGACCTTGTGCCCAGCGGCCATGAAACCGTGGCACGGCCTGAGCCATTCAATTAAGGCTTTCGTTCGTAAGTTCTGGTGGGGACAGTGCTTCACCCGTTTCAACGGGCAAGGCCTCGAGTCGAAGGGAAGGAGGCGAGCATGTCGACCAAGCATCTGCTCGCCCTCCTGAATTCGCACATCGAAGGCGATGAAGAGCAATTCCTCTCGATTGCGCTGCAGGTTGCGGCGCAGGAGGCGCGTCAGGGACGGTCTGAGGATGCCGACAAGCTGAAGCGCCTGGTGCAGAAGGCCCGCGACCAGCAGCGGACTAGTCGTCCGGCCGGTGGACAGACCCCTATCCCGCTGGCCCGGCCGCGCGGCGAGCTCCAAGGTCTAGTCGAGAGCGCCTATCCCAAGGTGACGCTCGCCAGCATGGTGCTTTCGGAGGAAGTTCGCGGACGGTTGATGCGGGTCGTGCGTCAGCAGCAGGAGCGCGCGACGCTTCGCGATCACGGGCAGGCGCCGACCACGCATATGCTGCTCATTGGTCCACCCGGCACCGGCAAAACCATGACCGCGTCGGCGCTCGCGGGCGAGCTGCACCTTCCCTTGTTCACAGTCCGCCTAGAAGCGCTCTTCAGCCGTTTTTTCGGCGAGACCGCGGGCAAACTGCGCCTGTTGTTCGATCAGATCGCGCAGACGCGAGGAGTCTATCTGCTCGATGAATTCGACGCGATCGGCGCGCGTCGGGGTGACCAGAATGATGTCGGCGAAATTCGCCGCGTGCTGAACTCTGTGCTCGCCTTCATGGAGGAGCCGAACAGCACCGACAGCTTGGTGTTGGCCGCGACGAACCATGTCGAGATCCTCGACGAGGCGCTCGCGCGCCGCTTCGACGAGGTGGTGGAGTACGGCCTTCCCGACCGCAAGGCCGCCCGCGCGATCGTCGAACGTCGCCTCGGCAAGTTCAAGCTGGCCGCCCGCTCCTGGGCGGCGATCGAGACGGCGCTCGATGGCCTGAGCCAAGCCGAGCTGGTGCGGGCGGCCGACGCGGTCGTTAAGGACGTGATCCTGGAGGGAGAGGCGAAGGCCTCCCCTGATGCGCTCAAGGACGCACTGCAGAACCGCCAGACCCTGAAGGGCAAATTCCGCCGTCAGACCGGCCGTTAGAAAGACGAGCCGGCCGCCTGCAGGAACCATGTTTGTTCGGGGTTGAAGAGTTATGTCAGATCCTGATGAGTTCGGGGCGCGGGATCGACCACATATCTCGATCGACGCGTTCCGCGAGGCCACACAGTACGGCTATCCTTCGCGCGACCAGAAGCGCAAACCGCTGCGCGACGATTATCGCGCGCACGCCGACGCGCTGCTCGACCAGCTAACCAAGGCGCTGGGCGAGCTGCCCGCTGCCGCAGCGGATACCCGCTTGCAGGTCCAAGGGTTGAAATCGGGCGCCGTCGTCGAGGTAGCGACTGCACCGCCCGCGGAGGGTTCGCGTTCAAAGGCTGCGAAGGTTCCGGCGGCGCTGGAGTTCCCCGGTCAAGACATCGTGCTGCTCCGCACCGAGCGGCGCGACGACCGGACGGAGAGTGCTCTGCTGTTCGTGCCCGACGACGCCCGAGGATTCCTGCGCGAGCGTATCGCCGCCTACGGCCGCAACCTTGGGAATGCACGTCGGCCGGACGTCGACCGTTTCGAGGCGGTGGAGACGATCGCCGCCGCGCCCGCCCGCACGCTGTTCGTCGGCGCGGTCGATTTCGGTGCGCCCGACATCGTCTGGTGGGAGCTCTGGGTGCAGGGTGATGCAGGCCGTGCCGAGCGTGTTGCCGTGCTGGCGCGCGGCGTGAACCTCGACGTGCACGCGGATCGCCTCATATTCCCGGACACAACCGTGATCTTCGTCCACGCGCCCACGGCCGCCGTGCTGGGCTTCGCCGAACGGGTGCCAGGGGCGATCACGGAGATCAGGCGGGCAACCGGCACGATCGAGCCGTTCCTCGACCGGGGCGAGGCCCGCCTCGGTCAACACGACTGGGTGTCCGAACTGGCCGAGCGCGTCATACCCGCGTCCGACGACGTGCCTGTCGTTTGCGCCCTCGAAACCGGCGTCGCGGCCGAGCACCCGCTCGTCCAGCCGGGCCTGAAGGGCGCGTGGGCTTATGACGCCGCTTGGGGGACCGATGATCATGCGCCCTATGGCGGACATGGGACGGCAATCGCCGGCCTCATCCTGTACGGCGATCTCGAGCCGCACATGAACAGCACGGAGCCCGTCGAGCTCACGCACGGAGTGGAGTCCATGAAGCTCCTGCCGCCGCACGGCTTTCCGGCGACCAAGCCGCCGAGCTACGGTGTGGTAACGCAAGGCTCCGTCGCACTCGTCGAAGCGGAGCGCCCGAACATGCTGCGAAGCTTCTGTCTTGCCACGTCGGCGACGGACTTCCCGCCGAGCCGGCCCTCGAGCTGGAGCGGAGCGCTCGACCAGATCGCGGCCGGGTCCATGCCCGGCGACGCCGTAAACGGTACGGCCGCCGCAGACGGCCCCAAGCGCCTAGTCGTGGTCGCGACCGGCAACGTGCAGGGCGGCATGATGGTCGACGTGACGCTGTCCCAGCCGCTCGAAGACCCGTCCCAGAGCTGGAACGCGCTGACTATCGGCGGCTTCACGCGCAAGGAGCAGACGCCGGCCCCGCCGCCCGCGCTCGAACCGGTCGTGCCCGCCAACCATCGGAGTCCGTTCAGCCGCGGCTCCCAGACCCTTCCGGACGACCTGACGCCGATCAAGCCTGAGGTGTTGTTCGAGGCCGGCAACATGCTCTCCACCGATACAGGCTTCTGCGCTTGGCACGAGGCGGTGTCGTTGCTCGCCCTAGGCTCGGACGTCGCGGCCGAGCCGCTGGTGCCCTTCTGGGCGACAAGCGCGGCGGCCGGCGTGGCGGGCAACTTCCTCGGGCGGCTGCAGGCGAGCTTGCCGGACCGCTGGCCTGAGACGCACCGGGCGCTGACGGTGGACTCGGCGGACTGGCCGCAATCGATCCGCAGGCTGCTGATAGGAAAAGGGGCGCACTGGAAAACGGGGTCGAAGGCGCAAAAGCAGAAGATCCTGCGCGAGATGGGCTACGGCGTGCCCGACATCGACCGCGCGATCTTGTCCGCACGGAACGACGTCACCCTGATCGCCGAGGCCGAAATCCAGCCTTTCGCGCTCGGAGCGGACCGGCGCAGCGCCGTGTTCAACGAGATGCATTTCTACGACCTGCCCTGGCCGAAAGCGGCACTCGAGCAGCTGGAGAACGAGATCGTCACCATCAAGGTGACGCTCTCCTACTTTGTCGAACCGAACCTCACGGGGAGGGCGGCGACTCGTCCCGATACGTACCGCTCCTTCGGTCTGCGCTTCGACATGAAGAAACGGACTGAGACCGACGCAAAGTTTCGTAGCCGCATCTCCTCGGCGCAAGAGGGGGACGGTTCGGCGAGCGAAACCGAGACCAGTTGCTGGCTGCTCGGACCTAAGGCTGTCCAAGCGGGATCGCTCCATTGCGATCTGTGGCGGGGGCGGGCGATCGAGCTTGCGGGTCACGACGCGATCGCGGTCTACCCAGTCGGCGGTTGGTGGAAGTCCCACTTCGGGCAGCGGCGATTCGCGGATAAGGGCCGGTACGCCCTAGTCATCTCCTTGTCGGCGTCCGGGCAAGCCGTCGACCTACATGCCGAGGTGTCGAACCTCGTTGAGGTGAAGGCGGCGGAGGTCCTGATCGGCTGATGCGGCGCTTCCGCACGCTCCCGGGCGACTTCGACAGCCGCGCTGCGGATATGGACCAGCCGATCCCGTAGACCTGGGACGAGCAGGTTCGCGCGCTGCACATCGACAACATGGCGCGGCGCCAGGCGGAGCTCGTGGCCGAGTACGGCGAGTGGGGCGCCGAGCGCAAACGAGCGGACTTCGTCGCGATCGGGGTCAAGCCGTTCTCTGTCCTGAGCTACCACAACCGCTTCTTCACGCAGACGCGGGACGCCTTCGTCCAGGGCGCCTACTATCCGGCCTTGCTATCGGCCTGTGCGCTGGGGGAGCGCACGCTCAACCACCTCGTCCTCGATCTGCGGGACGACTACGCCGACACGCCCGAGCACGCGGCCGTCGCCGCGGACAGAGCCTTCTCGAATTGGCGGCTCATGATCGCGACACTCGAGGCGTGGCAGGTCCTGGATCAGGAGGTCGTCGATCTTTTCAGGACCTTGTCGCGCCTGAGGAACCGGGCCGTTCACTTCAACCCGGCGACTTATGTGAGCGCCCGCGACGACGCGCTGGCGGCGATCACCTGTCTGCGAGACATCGTCGAGAAGCAGTTCGGAGCGTTCGGTCGGAGCGCTGGTACATTCCGGGTACGCTCGGAGCGTGCTTCATCAGGCATGCGTTCGAGATGGACCCGTTCGTCCGAAAGTTCATCGCCAAGAGCGCCGTTTATGTCGGCCCCTTGCATTCGGTGCGGATGACGGAGGCGGGCGCTTGGCAGTTCGTCGACTGGCCGCCAGACGTCTACGGTGACGCCGTCGTCAGCGATGAACAGTACCGAGACCTGTTCAACGATCGCGACCCCGCGTCGGTTGTGTCTGCCGACGGTCCGTTCGTTCCGGCCAAGATCCTCGCGCCCGAAGATGTCGCCGCGTCTGAGGTCAAGCTGATCTGAGCTCGGCGGGTCAGCCGAGGCTCGGCAGAGATCGTGTCTCGTGGGGTCGCGACCGTGGCTTCGCCGGCCAATGGAGGCGGAAGATAAGGGCGACCGATGGCGTTGAGCAATTATCGAGTGAGCCGGCCGGCGGCCTTCCCCGAGAAAGGCCGCTGGCGCTTCAACGAGAAGAAGCGGCGTTGGACGCTAACCTTCAGCCCGAGGAAAGAGCTCGTCGAGCGCATCCAGGAGGAAGAGATCCACTACGTTCCGCCAGCACAAAGGAGCGTTGTCGTCAGCCGCTCGAGCTCCGCCTTCAGCGCCTTCTTCTCGGTCTCGATCTCGGTGTTGGCCAGGACGGCGAAGTACCAGTCCAGCCCACCGCCGAAGATCCCCTCCAAGTGGTGCGCGTCGTGCGAGTCGATCTCGATCGGCTCACCCTCTGGGTCGCTGGTGACGCGCGAAGCCGTCGAGAGCGGTTCTCTGACGGCCCCGTCGACCCGCTCGTACTGGCGCAGGGCGTCGCGGAGGAGTTCACCAGACTGCCCACGAGCAGACGTTCCGGACGTCAGCTGTGGGTCAGCATCCGCCATGTTTGAGCAGCAGCATCACGGTCAAGATGCCTCACTGACTGCTCGGAGCTCACGATTCCGTACGGCAGCACTCAACAATGACTATGTTAGACGTTTGTGTGAGCCAGCTCGTAAAATCCAGCCAACCGCTTGATCTTACTGGCGCGCCCTACGGGAATCGAACCCGTGTTTTCGCCGTGAAAGGGCGACGTCCTGGACCGCTAGACGAAGGGCGCTTTGGCTAGGCCGGGGTTCTATAGTCGGCGGCGGCGCGTCCGGCAACCGTCGATCCGCACGCGGGCTCGGGTTTGACCCCGGGACGGGTTGGGGCGATGGAGGGGCATGCCGCAGATCCCGCCCCGCATGACCCTCGTCCTCGGCGGGGCGCGTTCCGGCAAGAGCGCCTACGCGGAGGGGCTGATCGAGGCCTGCCCCGGCCCGTGGCTCTACCTCGCCACCGCGCAGGCGTTCGACGGCGAGATGGTCGCGCGCATCGCCCAGCACCGCGCCCGGCGCACCGGAGCGTGGCGGACCCGCGACGTTCCGCTCGCTCTGCCGGAGGCGGTTGCCGAGGCCGAGGGGGCCGTCCTGGTCGATTGCCTCACCCTGTGGCTCACCAATCTGATCCTGGCCGAAGCCGACCTGGAGGACGCGGTGGCGCGGCTCATCGCCGCCTGCGCGCGGGCGCCGGGTCCGCTGGTGCTGGTCGGCAACGAGGTCGGGCTCGGGATCGTGCCGGACAACGCCCTCGCCCGCCGCTTCCGCGACGAGGCCGGGCGCCTGCACCAGCGGCTCGCCGCCCGGGCCGACCGGGTCGTGCTCACCGTGGCGGGCCTGCCGCTCGTGGTGAAGCCGCAAGCCCCCGTACAAGCCCTCATTCCCGGAGCCTCCGCATGAGCGACGACGCGACCCGCCACCGCGAGAAGATGGAGAAGCGCAAGGCCGTGCAGGATGCCGAGGTGGCAGCCAAGACCGTCGAGAAGGGCCTGCTCATGGTCCATACCGGCCCCGGCAAGGGCAAGAGCACGGCGGCGCTCGGGCTGATGCTGCGGGCGCTGGGTCGCGGCTGGCGGGTTGGCATGGTCCAGTTCATCAAGGGCGGCTGGGATACCGGCGAGCGCCACGCGGTCGCGGTGTTCGGCGACAAGGTCGCCTGGCACACGCTGGGGGAGGGGTTCACCTGGGAGACCCAGGACAAGGCCCGGGACATCGCCGCCTGCCGCCACGCCTGGGACGTGGCCGAGGGCCTGATGGCCGATCCCACGATCCGCCTGCTCGTCCTCGACGAGCTCAACATCGCCCTGCGCTACGAGTATCTCGACCTTGATGCCGTGGTCGCCGCGCTGCAGGCGCGCCGGCCGGACCTGCACGTGGTCGTCACCGGCCGCAACGCCAAACCGGCCCTGATCGAGGCCGCCGACCTCGTCACCGAGATGGGCAGCGTGAAGCACCACTTCTCGGCCGGCGTGAAGGCTCAGGAGGGGATCGAGTTCTGAAGCCCACGCGCAAGAAGGCCCTGATGATCCAGGGCACCGGCTCCGATGTCGGCAAGTCGCTGCTCGTGGCGGGGCTGGCGCGCGCCTTCACCGACCGGGGCTTGGCGGTGCGGCCGTTCAAGCCGCAGAACATGTCGAACAACGCCGCCGTCACGCCGGATGGCGGCGAGATCGGCCGGGCCCAGGCGCTCCAGGCCCGGGCCGCCCGGGTGGCGCCGTCCGTGCACATGAACCCGGTCCTGCTCAAGCCCCAGAGCGAGGTCGGCTCCCAGGTGGTGGTGCAGGGGCGGATGGTCGCCACCGTGAAGGCCCGCGACTACCAGGCCTGGAAGCCCCGGCTGATGCCCGCCGTCCTGGAGAGCTTTTCGCACCTGGCCGCGGAGGCCGATCTCGTGCTGGTCGAGGGCGCGGGCTCGGCCTCCGAGGTGAACCTCCGGGCCGGGGACATCGCCAATATGGGCTTTGCCCGGGCCACCGACACGCCGGTGGTGCTGGTCGGCGACATCGACCGGGGCGGAGTGATCGCCAGCCTCGTCGGCACAAGGGCGGTGATCGATCCCGCCGACGCCGCGATGATCGCCGGCTTCATCGTCAACCGCTTCCGGGGCGACCCGAGCCTGTTCGCCGACGGGATGCGGCTGATCGCCGAGCGGACCGGCTGGGCGCCGCTCGGCCTCGTGCCGCACTTCCCCGCGGCCGCGCGCCTTCCGGCCGAGGACGTGCTCGGGCTGGCGGGTTCCGGGCCGCGCCCGGCCGGGACCGTTACGGTGGCGGTGCCGGTGCTTCCGCGCATCGCCAATTTCGACGACCTCGACCCGCTCCGGGCCGAGCCCGGGGTGTCGGTGGTGCTGGTGCGCCCCGGAACGCCGATCCCGGCGGACGCCGCCCTGGTCCTGCTGCCGGGCTCCAAGACCACCATCGACGACCTGGACTTCTTCCGGGCCGAGGGCTGGGACGTCGATCTGCGCGCCCATGTCCGGCGGGGCGGGCGGGTGCTCGGCCTGTGCGGCGGCTACCAGATGCTGGGGCGCAGCCTCGCCGATCCGCACGGGATCGAGGGGGCGCCCCGCACGGTGCCGGGGCTCGGGCTCCTCGACGTCGATACCGTGATGACACCGGACAAGCGCCTTGCCGAAGCCACCGGCACGAGCCTGTCCGATGCGGTGCCGTTCTCGGGCTACGAGATGCATATCGGCGCCACGCACGGCCCCGACGCGGCCCGGCCGCTGCTGCGGCTCTCCGACGGGCGCACCGACGGGGCGGTCTCGGCGGACGGGCTTGTGGCCGGGACCTACGTGCACGGGCTGTTCGCACACGATGCCCAGCGCGCGGCTTGGCTCGCCCGCCTCGGCACGGTCTCGGAGGGGGCGGGCTACGAGGCCGGGGTCGAGGCGGCGCTCGACGGCCTGGCGCGACACATCGCGGCCCATGTCGACTGCGACCGGCTGCTGGCGCTTGCCCGGTAGGCGAGGGCCGGGCCAGGGATTACTCTGTGTAATGCCGGCCCTCGCCACGAGGGGCCGCACGGACCCAGAGGAAACGCCAGATGCCCCCCACGCAATCCCCGGCTGGGGAAGATTTCGCCGAGAGCACCGTCCGCACGGTGACATTGCGGCTGATGCCGCTGCTCGGCCTCCTCTACCTGATCGCGTATATCGACCGGCAGAACGTGTCCTACGCCAAGCTGGACATGGTCGGCAGCCTGGGTCTCAGCGAGACCGCCTACGGCCTCGGCGCGTCGCTGTTCTTCCTGGGCTACTTCCTGTTCGAGGTGCCCGCCAACGTGTTCCTCGAGCGGGTCGGCGCACGGGTCTGGTTCGCCCGGATCATGTTCACCTGGGGCATCGTCACGCTCCTCCTCGGCTTCACCCAGAACGCCGCGATGTTCTACGTGCTGCGCTTCCTGCTCGGCGCCGCGGAGGCCGGCTTCTTCCCCGGCGTGCTGTTCGCGCTGACCCTCTGGTTCCCGCAGGAGCACCGGGCTCGGATGATCGGCTGGTTCATGATCGCCAGCGCGGTGGCCAACGCGGTGGGGGCGGCGATCGGCGGGGCGCTGCTCGGCCTCGACGGGGTCCTGGGGCTGGCGGGCTGGCAATGGGTGTTCCTGGCCACCGGGGCGCCGGCGATCGTGATGACCGCGATCGTGCTGCTGGTCCTACCGAACGGCCCCGAGACGGCGCCCTGGCTGTCCCAGGACCAGCGCGACTGGCTCGCTCGGACGCTCCGGGCCGAGCGCGAGGGCGGCGGCCTCGTGGATCACGGCAACCCCTTCGCGGCGCTCCTCGACAAGCGCGTGCTGATGCTCGCCGGGGTCTACGTATCGCTGCCGCTGGCCGCCTACGGGCTCGGCTACTGGCTGCCCACGGTGGTCAAGGGCTTCGGCGTCTCGAACCTCACCAACGGCTTCCTGAACATCATCCCGTGGGTCGCCACGGCCGTCGCCCTGTGGTGGGTTCCCCGCCACGCCGCCCGCACGAGCGCCCAGGGCAACGCCCTGACCTGGCACGTGGTCGGGCCGGCGCTGGTCGGGGCGACCGGGCTGGCGTTGAGCGTCATCCTGCCGGGCAACGCCGTGAAGTTCGCGTGCCTGTGCGTGGCGGCGGCCGGGACGTTCTCGGCCCAGCCGGTATTCTGGTCGATGCCCGCGACCTTCCTGCGCGGGGCGACCGCGGCGGCCGGGATCGCGGCGATCAACTCGGTCGGCAACCTCGGCGGCTTCGTCGCGCAGAACATGGTCCCGTTCATCCGCGACCAGACCAAGAGCGACCTCGTGCCGATGCTGTTCCTGTCCGCCTGCCTGGCGATCGGCGCCGGGGCGATGTTCGTGGTGCTCTCCGCCCTGCGGCGGGATGCGGCCAAGCGCGGGGCGGCGACGACGAGGCCCCGCGCCGCCTGAACATCGGTCGTCATCGCGCGTTATCCTTCATCGTGCCGCTCAATCCGGCACGATGATGTGACCTCGCGCTCCCGCGGGACATCATCGATGAGGGTACCGCAATGAGCGAAGGCATTCCGCTTCTGATCCTCGCCCTGGGCACTCTGGGCGGCGTCTGGTTCCTGGCCGCCGCAGCACGGAAGCAGGTCGCCGACGCCAAGGGTTCGCCGGAACGCTCCAGCGTGATCCGCGATCACGGCGGCACGCCGCGCGCGAACATGCCCGGCACCGAGCACTGACGGGATCAGCCGACGGCAATCCGCCGGCAATGGTCGAGGGCGGCGCCGATCAGGTTGTCGCTGGCCTCGGGCGTGCGGAAGGCCGAATGCGCCGACAGGACGACGTTCGGCAGGCCCGCGAGCGGGTGGTCGCCGGGAAGCGGCTCGACCGCGAACACGTCGAGCCCGGCCGCGGCGATCCGCCCCGTGCGAAGCGCCTCGACGAGGGCATCCTCGTCGATCAACGCCCCCCGGGCGGTGTTGATCAGGATCGCGCCGGGCTTCTGCGCGGCGATGCGCGCTGCCGACAGGAAGCCGCGGGTCTCGTCGGTCAGGAGCAGGTGGAGCGAGACCACGTCGCTCTCTTGCAGCAGCTGTTCCAAGGACACGAACGCGACGCCCTGATGCGTCTTCGGCGTCCGGTTCCAGGCCAGCACCCGCAGGCCTGCGCCGTGGCAGAGCCGTGCCATCTCGCCCGCGATCCCGCCGAAGCCGATCAGTCCGACGGTCTTGCCGGTGAGCTGGATCGCCTCGGTGCGCAGCCACCGCCCCGCCCGTATGGCCCGGTCCATCTCGGGCAGGCCCCGGGCGGCGGCCCACATCAGCGCGAAGGCGCATTCCGCGACCGCGGTGTCGCCGTAGCCCTTGATCGTGTGGACCGTGACGCCGCATGCGGTCCGGAGCGCTTCCGGGTCCATGTAGCTGCGGGCGCCGGTGCCCAGGAACACCACGTGCCGCAATCCCGTGCAGGCGCGGGCCACGTCGACCGGGAGGGCGGTGTGGTCGATCACCGCGATCTCTGCGCCGGCCAGCAGGGCGGGCAGGTCCTCCGGGGCGATGTCGGGCTGGAGGTTGATCGCGAACGCGGGATCGTCCGGCCGCAGCAGGCGGTGCGCCACCGCCGCCAGGGTCTCGCTGGCATCGACGAACACCGCGCGCATCGGCTTCTCCCTGACCGCTCAACCCAGCGTAGCGCATCCTCCCGAAAGGCGGGTCCCGGCTTTCGAAAAAAATGATGCAACCCAGAGCCCTGGCGCAGGCGGTGCCGTCGGGTCAGCCCAGCACGGCGAACCAGAGGGCGAGCAGGGTGAGGACGAGGCCGCCCTGAAGCAGGCAGGCCGTGCGGTAGAGGGTCAGGGCCCGGGCGATGTCGTCGGCCGTGGCCTCGGCCCGGCCGTCGCCCATATGCGCGTCGGGGACGCGGGTGCCGTCATAGACCCGCGGACCCGCGAGCCTCAGGCCGAGCGCACCGGCCATGGCGGCTTCGGGCCAGCCGGCATTGGGCGAGCGGTGCCGGCCGGCATCGCGGGCCATCGCCCGGAGGCCGCCGCGTGCGTCGGGCGCCGCGCAGGAGCGCCGCACAGACGATCAGCAGGCCGGCGAGCCGGGAGGCCGGCAGGTTCACCAGGTCGTCGAGCCGGGCGGCCGCCCAGCCGAAGGCCGCGTAGCGCGGGCTGCGATGGCCGATCATGCTGTCGGCGGTGTTGATCGCCTTGTAGAGTGCGCCGCCGGGCAGGCCCAGACACCCGATCCAGAAGGCCGGCGCCACGATCCCGTCGGAAAAATTCTCCGCCAGGCTCTCGATGGCGGCGCGGCACACCGCCGGCGTGTCGAGCTGGTCCGGGTCGCGCCCGACGATCATCGACACGGCGCGGCGCCCGGCCGCTAGGCCGCCGTCGCGCAGGGCGGTTTCCACGGCCGCGACGTGGTCGTTGAGGCTGCGCTGCGCCGGCAGGCTCGCGCAGAGCAGGCCGAGCAGCAGGAAGGCGGGGAGGGGACCCGCCCACAGGGCGAGGCCGGTGAGCGCCCAGGCCGGAAGCCCCGTGATCGCCAGAAGAAGCACCAGCGCGACGCAGCCCGCGACCCGGCGGCGGCGCCCGGAACCGCGATTCAGGCCACGCTCCAGCCAGGAAATCAGCCGGCCGATCCAGGTGACAGGGTGGCCGATGGCCTTGTAGAGCGCGTCCGGGTAGCCGGACGCCGCCTCGATCCCGAGGGCGAGGGCGAGGATGGCGAGCGTGTCGGGCGGATGGACCATCGTTTCTGGAATCCCGCTCCGAGGCCGGGGGCGATCCCGGGTGTCATCCCCCATGGCGGCGATCTCGGAGGGCTTCGGGACGCCTTTCCAGACGCGCCGGAACCCTGGCTCGACCTCTCGACGGGGATCAATCCGGTCCCGTATCGCGTGCCGCCGGTGGAGGCCAGCGCCTGGACACGGCTTCCCGCCGCCGCCGAGGTCGAGGCCCTACGGGAGGCGGCCGCGGCGGCGTACGGGGCTCCGGGCGCCGCCCAGGTCGTGCCCGCCCCCGGCACCCAGATCCTGATCGAGACCCTGCCCCGGATGGTGGCCCCGACCCGGGTGGCGGTTGTCGGCCCGACCTATGCCGAGCACGCCGCGGCCTGGGCGCGGGCGGGGCACGCGGTGGCGCAGGTCGACGGGATCCAGACGGTCGGCGATGCGGCCGTCGCGGTGCTGGTGGATCCGAACAACCCGGACGGGCGGACCCATCCGCTCGCCGATCGGCTCGCCTTGGCGGAAACGCTGCGCGCCCGCGGCGGCCTGCTGGTCGCCGACGAGGCCTTCGCGGACCTGGAGCCGGTGGCGAGCCTGTGCCCGCATGTCGGACCTGGGCTCGTGGTGCTGCGCTCCTTCGGCAAGACCTACGGGCTCGCCGGCCTGCGCCTCGGCTTCGCGGTGACGGATTCCGGGACGGCGGGCCGGATCGCCACGGCGCTCGGTCCCTGGGCGGTGTCGGGGCCGGCCCTGGCGATCGGGCGGGCGGCCCTGGCGGACGTGGACTGGCGCGCGGAGGCGGCCCGGTCGCGGGCGGCGGATGCGGGCCGCCTCGACCGGCTGATCGCCCGCGGCGGCGGAACCGTCATCGGCGGCACCAGCCTGTTCCGCACCGCAGACTTCGCGGACGGCCGGGCCTGTACCGGCGGCTCGCCGAGGGCGGCATCGCGGTGCGGCGCTTCCCCGAGCGGCCCGAGCGCCTGCGCTTCGGCCTGCCGGCCGGGAAGGCGGCGTGGTGTCGCCTGTCGCGGGTGCTCAGGTAGACGGCGCTGCCAGCCCGTGCCGGTCGCGGGCCGCCACCAGCACGGCCAGCACCGAGAAGACCAGCCCCACAGCGCAGACCCCCGGCCAGCCGACCATCAGGAACGCCTGCGAGCCCGCGAAGGCGCCGAGCGCCCCGAACACGAACAGGGTCGTAAACAGCACGGTGTTGATGCGGCCCCGGGCCCCCGGCACCAGGGCGTAGGCCCGGGTCTGGTTGGCGATGAGCGCGCCGTTCATGCCGATATCGATCAGCAGGACGCCGAGCCCGACGGCGACGAGCGACCACGTGCCCCCGGCCCACAGCACCAGGAACGACAGGGCGACCATCAGGCTGCCGCCGAGCACCACGGGCCGGGCGCCACTCCGGTCGGTGAAGCGGCCCGACACGGGGGCGACGAACGCGCCGCAGACCCCGATCACCCCGAACAGCCCCGCCCCGGCGGCGGACAGCCCGAAGGGCGGGCCCTCGACCAGCAGCGCGAGGGTCGCCCAGAAGGCGTTGAACGCGGCGAACAGCAGCGCCTGCGAGAGGCTCGCGGTGCGCAGGACCGGCTGCGACCGGGCGAGGTGCAGGATCGACAGCATCAGGGCACGATAGCGCAGCGGATGGGTCTGCGGCATGTGCGGCAGGGTGGCGCGGGCGATGCCCGCCATGACGAGCGCCAGGAGCGAGGCGGCCAGGAACACCGCCCGCCAGCCGAGATGCGCCCCCAGGAACCCGCTCGCCGTGCGGGCGAGCAGGATACCGGTGAGCAGTCCGGTCATCACCTGGCCGACGATCCGCCCGCGGCTCGCATCCGGGGCAAGCTCGGCCGCGAACGGCACCGCCTGCTGCGCCGCGCAGGCGAGGACGCCGACCACCAGATGGGCCAGGGCCAGGCAGGCGAGGTTCGGCGCGAGGCCGACGGCGAGCAGTGCCACGGAGAGCCCGAGGCATTGGGCCACGATCAGGCGGCGGCGGGGCAGGGCGTCGCCCAGGGGCACGAGCCCGATGATGCCGAGCCCGTAGCCGACCAGGGCCGTGGTCGGCACCCAGAGGGCGGCGGCATCGCCGAACTCGGAGACGATCAGGCCGAGCAGCGGCTGATTGTAATAGATGTTGGCGACCGCCCCGCCGGCGATCAGCGTCAGGCCGAGCCGGGCCTTCGCGTCGAGGATGGTGGTCACGGCAGGATCGGGAGCAGGCGGGCGCGCCGCCGCGGGAGGGCCGTGATGGGGGCCATCGTGAGGTCCGTACGGGTGAGGGAGGGCAGGGCCGAGATCGATACGGGCAGAGCGCGCCGTCCGGCAAGCGCCGGGCCTGCAGCCCTCCGCCACGCCCCGAACCCCTTCACGGGCCCGCGCCCCGCACCATATCCGGTCGACGCGGTTCAGGCCGTCCGCAGCGGAAGCGCTGCCGGTCGCGTCCCATGGGCCGAAGCCCAGCCGAAGCCGACCGGGGCTCCTCATCCGGATACGGTCTTGGGGTTGGTTTCGTTCCGCATGGCGACGTCGGAACCGCTGCAGCAGGGAGTACGGGATGCCGAACTACCGCGTCGAGTTCGCCCGGGAGATCCTCGGGGTGCCCTTCACCATCGGGTCCGTCGAGATCACGCGGGCCCGCGATCCGGAACGTGCGCTCCGGGCGGCCGAACTCCGCTTCGCCCGCCAGCACGGCCTCGGCGACTGGCGGGAGCGGGCCGACCTCGCCACCCTGGCCGAGCGCCTCTGAGGGTCCGCGTCGCATCCTCCCCGAACGCCGTCGTTCGGGACGGTGCTTGGCGAACCCCTGGTTCCACCCGTCACACGGTGTTCGTCTTCGAGTTGCAGGGTGGGCGTTCGTTGGTTCGTGCGACCGCTCAAGCTCTGGTCGGGACGGCTGCGCCACCATAGAATGGCGGACGGAGCCGGGAACCGCCGTGTCCCTGCGTGACGGGACGAGGGCGTCCCGCTCCGCAGACCGGCGGACGGGTCCGGAGAGACGTCAGGTCCGACAGGGGTCAGTGCAAGGGTCATGGCGGCGATCTCCTTCTTCGGCGACCTGCTCCAGACCATCAGCGAGCGCGGCCGCGACCTGATCGGCATCGGACGCGGCGAGATCGGCGGCCGTGCCAGCGCGGGCGAGCTGGTCAAGCTGTGCGAGGACCTGATCTCCCGGCGCGGCGAGGCCTCCGGGGTGGCGCTGGCGCGGCTGATCCTCGACCGCTACGCCAGCTTCGGCCAGCCGGAGCGTCATGCCTTCCTGCGGGCGATCGCGCTGGATTTCGACGCGGACCACGCCGCCGTCGACGAGGCGATCGCCGCCTACCGGGCCGATCCGACCCGCGCCCGCCTCGGCACCCTGCATGAGGCCGCCGAGCCGCGCAGCCAGGAGCTGATTCGCCGCCTCAACCTCGCCCGCGGCGGCACGCTGAGCCTGGTGCGGATGCGCGAGGACCTGTTCCACCTGCGCAAGGCGCTGCGCACCGGGGCCGAGGCGGACCCGGTGGTGCTCGACGCGGTCGACAGCCTCGATTCCGATTTCGAGCACCTGTTCGCATCCTGGTTCAACCGGGGCTTCCTGGTGCTGCGGCACATCGACTGGACCACGCCGGCCCATATCCTCGAGAAGATCATCCGGTACGAGGCGGTGCACGCGATCTCCGGGTGGGACGACCTGCGCGCCCGGATCGAGCCGCCGGACCGGCGCTGCTTCGCGTTCTTCCACCCGGCCCTGGCCGACGAGCCGCTGATCTTCGTCGAGGTCGCGCTCACCGAGCAGGTCGCCCCGGCGATCGCCCCGATCCTGTCGCAGGAACGCAAGCCGCTGCAGCCGCGGGCGGCCACCACGGCGGTCTTCTACTCGATCTCGAACTGCCAGAAGGGCTTGGCCGGCGTCACCTTCGGCAATTTTCTGATCAAGCAGGTGGTGGAGGATCTGACCCGCGAGGTGCCCTCGCTGAAGACCTTCGTCACGCTCTCGCCGGTGCCCGGCTTCGCGGCCTGGCTCGCCCGGGAGCGCCGGGCCGACAGTCCGCAGGGGCTGCTGCCCGAGGATGTGGAGATCCTGCGGGCCCTGGACGATCCGGACTGGCACGCCGACAAGGCCCGGGCCGAGGCGGTGCGCAAGGCGCTGATCCCGGCCGCGGCCGCCTATTTCCTGCGCGCCAAGAACGAGCGCGGGCGCCCGCTCGACCCGGTGGCCCGGTTCCACCTCGGCAACGGCGCCCGGCTGGACCGGATCAACTTCCTCGGCGACACCGCGAAGAAGGGGCTGGCCCAGTCGCACGGCTTGATGGTGAACTACCTCTACGACCTGGCGGCGATCGAGAAGAACCACGAGACCTACGCCAATCTCGGCACCGTGGCGGCTTCGCCGGCAGTCACCCGGGAGCTGCGCACCAAGCTGCCGCCGCCGCGGGCCGTGGTGCTCGCCGAGGCGTGAGCCGGGGGCTTCCTCACCCTGAAGGGGATCTCGGTTCGCGCATCGACGCCCGGTGAACGTCATGGCGGAGAGCCGGCCTGCGATTGCGGGGCGGTCGCCAACGGTTCTATGGCTGCCTGAACCCCATGGCCCGTGATAGCTCAAGCCTCACGATGACGAACCACCTCTTCTCCCTGGTCCGGGACGGCGTTCCGGATCCTGCCAAGACCGTGATCGAGACGCCGGACGGGCGCCGATACAGTTACGCGGACCTGATCGCCCGCTCCGGCGCCTACGCGGCGGCCCTGCGGGCGGCGGGCGTGCAGCCCGGCGACCGGGTGGCGGTCCAGGTCGAGAAGAGCCCGGAGGTGATCTTCCTCTATCTCGGCGTCGTACGGGCCGGCGCCGTGTTCCTGCCGCTCAACACGGCCTACACCCCGGCGGAGATCGAATATTTCCTCGGCGATGCCGAGCCCACGATCTTCGTCTGCGACCCGGGCCGGCGCGACGCCCTCGCCGGAGCCGCCTCCGGCATCCGCGAGACCTGGACGCTGGATGCCGCGGGGACCGGCAGCGCCGCCGAGGCCGCGGACCGACAGGACACGGATATCACGGACGTGCCCCGCGGCCCGGAGGATCTCGCCGCGATCCTGTACACCTCGGGTACGACCGGGCGCTCCAAGGGCGCCATGCTGACCCACGACAACCTCG
This sequence comes from Methylobacterium sp. WL1, assembly GCF_008000895.1. NCBI lineage: Bacteria > Pseudomonadati > Pseudomonadota > Alphaproteobacteria > Hyphomicrobiales > Methylobacteriaceae > Methylobacterium > Methylobacterium sp. WL1. The sequence goes on from NZ_CP042823.1 coordinate 1,454,208, forward strand.
CCTCGAACGCCCGCACGCTGGTCGAGATCTGGCGCTTCACCGCCGACGACGTGCTGATCCACGCCCTGCCGGTGTTCCACACCCACGGGCTGTTCGTGGCGACCAACACGGTGCTGGCGAGCGGCGGCACCATGATGTTCCTGCCGCGCCTCGATCCGAAGCTGATCCTGAGCCTGATGGGCCGAGCGACCGCCCTGATGGGCGTGCCGACCTTCTACACGCGCCTCCTGAAGGAGCCGAGCCTGACCCCAGACGCGGCGAAAGGCATGCGGCTGTTTGTATCGGGCTCGGCACCGCTGCTCGCGGAGACGCACCGGGACTGGCAGGCCCGCACCGGCCACGCCATCCTCGAGCGCTACGGCATGACCGAAACCAACATGAGCACCTCGAACCCCTACACGGGGGACCGGGTCGCCGGCACGGTCGGATTTCCGCTGCCGGGTGTATCCCTGCGGGTGGTCGATCCCGAGACCGGCGCGGCGCTGGGCCCGGATGCGGTCGGCATGATCGAGGTCAAGGGCCCAAACGTGTTCAAGGGCTACTGGCGGATGCCGGAGAAGACCGCGGCCGAGTTCAGGCCGGACGGCTTCTTCATCTCCGGCGACCTCGGCAAGGTCGATGCCCGGGGCTACGTCCACATCGTCGGGCGCGGCAAGGATCTGATCATCTCAGGGGGCTTCAACGTCTACCCCAAGGAGGTCGAAACCGAGATCGACGCCCTGCCGGGCGTGGTCGAATCCGCGGTGATCGGACTGGCACACCCGGATTTCGGTGAAGCCGTCACAGCCGTGGTGGTCGGCGGCGCGAACGCGCCGGACGAGTCCGGCGTGCTGGCGGCTCTGGAGGAGCGTCTCGCCCGGTTCAAATGCCCCAAGCGCGTGCTGTTCGTGGACGAACTGCCCCGCAACACCATGGGCAAGGTCCAGAAGAACCTGCTCCGTGAGACGCATGCGGGGCTGTATCGCGCGTAAAAGAAACCGCCCGCTGGCCTCGGGGCCAGCGGGCGGTTTCCTCGTCGTGATCAGAGGTTGTGTGCGGTCCGCTCGTTCTCCGGCGGCGTATGCCCGTCGGGATCCGTGGCCTTGCGGACCGCCGCGTTGAGGTTGTCCGGGTCGAGGGCGGTCTGAACGAACTCGCGGCCCATACTGGTCACCTCGCGGGCGTAGCGCAGACCCTGGTCGCGGACCTCGTCGGCCCAGGGACCGATGTTGCGGTCCTCCTGGCGGGTGCGCGGCAGCAGCGCGCCGAGCAGCAGGCCGGCGGCGACGCCGACGACGCCCACCAGCAGCGGATTGTCGTCCACGAAGCGCTCGACCGCGCTGCGGCCGCGCTGGAGACCGTCGATCCCCTGGGTGGTGATGTCGTCGAGCGCCCGCAGGTTGCGCTTGTGCAGCGCCCCGGCACGCTCCCGGGCGTCATCGTAGGCCGAAGCGGCCCGCGCGCGGGCTTGGTCGGCGGCGCTACCGAGGCGGTCGCCGATGTCGTCGGCCAACTCCGATACGGTTTGGCGGGCCTGTCCGGCGAGATCGCTGGCGCGCTCGCCGGCCGCCTGGGCGTTCTCCCGCGCGGTGGCGGCCGCGTCGATCGGCCGGGTCGCGGCGCCGTGCGGGAGCGGATCGTGCAGCCCGCGCGGGTCGGGGCGGAGCGTGAAGTCGCCCGCCGCCTCGCCGGGAGCCGGGCGGGTGTCGCCGTGGCCGGCCGGATCGGGCCGCAGGCTGCTGTCGCTCGAGCCGGTCGGCATGCCCGCCGCGGCGGCGAGCTGATCGGGGAGGCTGGACGGATTCGGCTTGTCAGTCATGGCGGTGTCCTCGGATGTCCGTCGCGGCGGCGCCTGGGGGGTGGAGCCCCTCCCGGCTCTCCGGCCGGGCTCGGGTCGTCACGGTTCGGGTGTCAGATGTCGGTCGTCTCGAGGGGATCGCGGGGCGGACGCGCCGTCGGGAGATCGGGGTCGTAGCCGCGGGCCGTACCGGTGTTGAGCGTGGCCACGCGCTCGGCCGAGACCTGGGTCCGGCGGCGTTCGGCATCCCGTGCCATCCGGTTGAACAGCAGACCCACCCCGGCGGCGATCAGAAGGACCGGCACCGGGTTGCGGCGCACCGCCTCCAGGGCCCCGTCGTATACGCCACTCAGTGCGGGCGTGCGTCGGGCGTTGCCCAGCATCTCGTCCACGATGTTCGGGACCGAGAGCTTGCCCTGGATCTGGTCGATCGTGTCGTCGAGCCGAGCCCGGCTCGCCTCGATTTCCTTCTCGAGGTCGGTCATCGAACTCATCCGGACACGCGCTCCGACAGGGCCTGGGCATCCTGGCGCACCTGGCGCGTCGTACGCGTCGGCGCCAAGGTGGAGAGGGACAGGACGCTGCGCGCCCACAGGGCCATGCCGACGGCGATGACCAGCAGTACGCCGCCCACGATGAGCGCCGACAGCCACTCGGAGCCCACGATGGTGGCGAGCCACTTCACGAACGCGCCGATCAGGACCAGCAGGGCGACCACGGCGAACACCGCGGAGCCGACCATGCAGGCCAGGCCGACGATGAGCTGGCGGACGTTGCCCGCCATCTCGGCGCGGAACAGTGCGATTTCCTTACGGGCGAGCTCGTTGGTCTCCCGCAGCGCATCGCCGATGAGGCTCTGAATGCTGGAGGCGCCGGTCTGGCGCGGATCAGGACCCTGGGCCATGGTCTCAGGCCCGGAAGCTGTCGCGGGCGTCGCCGTCCGGGGCTTCCGGCGGCAGGCTCGACGACTTGATGAACCGGGCGGCGATCAGGCCGGCCACGAAGGTCCCCACCGCCACCGCTACCGGAGCGCGCCGGGCGAAGGCCTCGGCCTCACCGTAGAAGTCGCCGAGGCTGCGCCGCTCGATCGAGGAGCCGAGCTGCTCGAGGCCGTCGGCGGCGCTGTCGAAGAAGGCGCGCACGTTCGGCTTGTCGCCGAGGTCGCGGCCGGAATTGCGGATCGTCTGCGCCAGCTCGTGGACCGACTGCGCGGCGTCGCCCTTGCGCCGCTCGACGTAGTCCTGGGCCTGGAGTCGCGCCGCGTCGATCAGGCCGCGGCCGCGCTCGGCGGCTTCGTCGGCGAGACCTTCGACATCGCCCTGCAGCGCACGCCACTGGGCGCGCTCGCCGGGGCCATCGTGCAGCGGATCCTTGAGCGGGTCCTTCGGCGCGTCCTGCGGGAACTCGTTGCCGGCCATCTCGAAAACACTCCTCGCGGCGCAGGGATGGTGCCGCTTGCGGCGACCGCGGCCCCCGCGATGGCTGAGTAACCGGTTGGGCTGTCACCGGTTCCGGCCGATCCCGAAGGACCGCTCCGCGCGGGTTCGCGGCCGCCGCTCAGCCGGCGTTCAGGCGCGGTCTGGCAGAACCGCCACGCTTGCACAACGGCGACGCTTCGCCCGCTCTTCAACACGCTCGGGGCTTCCCTTCGCATCGCCTTCGAAGGCTGACCGGACGGGCGTCGGAGGCGTTCGGAACCCGGCGGCCGGCACCGGACAGGGCGGCGATCCTGTCCGGCGCGGCGGCGTGCTCGACTTGACCCGCGCCCGGCTTCACGCTTGGGTTGCTTCGACAAAGGATCGCGCAGGGACTCCGCGCGTTCTGCTATAAGAGAAGTCCCGATGCAGGCGCGGCGAGGTCCTCGACGCGGACCGCGCCCATGATCCGGAGCCGACCCCCGTGGCACGCCTTGTGATCGTATCGAACCGCGTCGCCATCCCCGAGGATGGCGGGAAGGCGGTTGCGGCGGGCGGCCTCGCGGTCGCAGTGAAGGAGGCGTTCACCGCCTACGAGGGGTTGTGGTTCGGCTGGAGCGGCAACATCTCGGAGGAGCCCTCCGAGGAGCCGACGCTGATCGACCGCGGCCGGGTCCAGTACGCCGTCGTCGACCTCTCCCCGCAGGACCACCTGGAATATTACGCCGGCTTCGCGAATCGGGCCCTGTGGCCGATCATGCATTACCGGCTGGGGCTCGGCGCGTTCTCGCGCTCGGATTACGCCGGCTACAGCCGCGTCAACCGCACCTTCGCCCGGGCGCTCGCCAAGCTGGTCGAGCCCGACGACATCATCTGGGTGCACGATTACCACCTGCTGCCGCTGGCCGCCGAGCTGCGCGGCCTCGGGCTCGACAACCCGATCGGCTACTTCCACCACATCCCCTGGCCCGCCGCCGACGTGTTCAACTCGCTGCCGGCGAGCACCGAGCTGCTGCGCGCCATCGTCGATTACGACCTGATCGGCCTGCAGACCGAGGCCGACGTCCAGAACCTGCAGCGCAACCTGGTCGACACCCAGCGGGCGATCCCGCTGGGCGGCGGCTCGCTGATGGTCGACGGGCGCCGCACCCGGATCCGCGCCTTCCCGATCGGGATCGACGTCGCCGGCTTCAAGGAGGCGGCCGAGAAGGCCAACGCCAACAAGGTGGTGCGCGAGACCATCGCGGGCCTGCGCACCCGCAAGCTGCTGATCGGCGTCGACCGGCTCGACTATTCCAAGGGCGTGTCCGAGCGAATGGAGGCGGTGGAGAGCTTCTTCGCCTCGAATCCCGACCAGCGCGGCAACGTCACCTACATCCAGATCACCCCGAAATCCCGCAGCGAGGTGCCGGAATACGAGCAGCTCGCCCGGGACGTGAACGAGAAGGTCGGCGAGATCAACGGCGCGCTCGGCGACCCGGCCTGGACGCCGATCCAGTACATCACCAAGGCCTACCCGCGCCCGGTCCTGGCCGGCCTGTACCGGGCGGCCCGGGTCGGCCTGGTCACGCCGATGCGCGACGGCATGAACCTCGTCGCCAAGGAATACGTGGTCGCCCAGAGCGAGGACGATCCGGGCGTCCTGGTCCTGTCGAAATTCGCCGGCGCGGCCCGGCAGATGCCCGAGGCGCTGCTGATCAACCCCTACGACCGGTTCGAGGTCGCCGAGGCGATCCGCTCCGCCCTGTACATGCCCAAGGCCGAGCGGCTGGCGCGGTGGAAGCCGATGGTCGAGCGCATGACCCGCGAGGACGTGGATTGGTGGGCCCGCAACTTCCTGTCGGAGCTGGAGAATTTCCGCACGATGGAGCGCGAGCCCCCGACCGCCGCCGCGGCCGCCGAGTAGGCGGAAAAGGGCGGCAGCCGAGGCGCGCCTCTCCCTTCCCCCTCTGCGGGGGAGGTGGGCCGGCCGTGAGGCCCGCATCGGGAGAGGGGAACCCGGCTTCCCGACAAGGCGCGACCGGCATGACGGGTGAAACCCTGTCCTGCAGCCGTGGCCCTTCTCTCTCGCCCTCTTCCAGGGCCTCCCTCCGCGGCAGAGCTCCGGGTTAGACAGGTCGGAATTTTGATCTCTGCTCAGGGCGGAAGGCTCGGTCTTCCCCTCGTGAAGACCTGACCGATACGGCCGCGCGCCGTCATCCCGGGGCCGCGCAGCGGAGCCCGGGATCCAGAGACGCCGACGTGTCCAACCCTTGCGCCGACCCTTGCGCCGACAGTGGTTCTGGGTCCGGGCTCGCCTCCGGCGCCCCGGAAAGACGACGCGGGTCATCCGATAGGGGGGATCGCTCCTCGGGAGATGGGTCTTCCAACCAGTCTGACCCGCAGCCCGCAAAGGGGGGAGGGAGGGCGCGCGCCCGCTGCGATGCGGCTTCTCCTGCCGCCGGGAAGGATCCGGACTGCGTTCCCCGAACCCGCCGGCCTTTGCGGGGAAGGAAGGGCGCGTGTCATACCTGGACCGAACGCCCCTGCGAGCCGAGCGCCATCCAGAACCCTATGAATGACCGCGCGCCCTCCCATCCCCCCACCTCCCACAAAACCGGACCCCGCCCATGATCGCCGTCGATGACGGGGTGCCGGCGCCGCTCGGCGCGCATTTCGATGGGCGCGGGGTCAACTTCGCCCTGTTCTCCGAGCACGCCACCGCGGTGGACATCTGCCTGTTCGAGCCGGGGGAGCGGCACGAGACCCGCACGGTCCGGCTGCCCTGCCGCACCGACGACGTCTGGCACGGCTACCTGCGCGGGGTGCTGCCGGGCCAGCTCTACGGCTACCGGGTGCACGGCCCCTGGGATCCGGCCAACGGCCACCGGTTCAACGCCTCGAAGCTGGTGCTCGACCCCTATGCCAGGGAGATCCGGGGCCGGATCCGCTGGCACGACGCGCTCTACGGCCACCGCCGGGGAAACGAGAGCCGGATCGACCGGCGGGACAGCGCGGTCTACATGCCCAAGGGGGTGGTCACGGCCCCGGAGGTGCCCGACCTCGCCCTCGCCCCGCTGCGCCGGCCGCTCACCGAGACCGTGGTGTACGAGGCGCACGTCAAGGCGCTGACCCGCACCCATCCCGCCATCCCGGAAGCGGAGCGCGGCACCTACGCGGCGCTCGCCCATCCGGCGATCATCGAGCACCTGGTCAAGCTCGGGGTCACCGCCCTGGAGCTGCTGCCGATCCAGGCCTTCGCGGACGACCGCTTTCTGGTCGAGAAGGGGCTCGTCAATTTCTGGGGCTATCAGCCCCTGGGCTACTTCGCCCCGGATCCGCGCTACCTCGGGGAGGGCGGGCTCGGCGGCCTCAAGGCGGCGATCCGCGAGCTGAACGCCGCCGGGATCGAGACCTGGCTCGACGTCGTCTACAACCACACCGCCGAGGGCGACCACAGCGGCCCGACCCTGTCGTTCCGCGGCATCGACAATGCCAGCTACTACAAGCTCGACCCCGCGGACCGGCGCCGGACGATCGATTGCACCGGCTGCGGCAACACCCTCGATGCGAGCCACCCGCGGGTGATGCAGCTGGTGCTCGATTCCCTGCGCCACTGGGTCACCGCCTACGGCATCGCCGGCTTCCGGTTCGACCTCGCCACCAGCCTCGGGCGCGCGCCGCTCGCCTTCACCCCGCAGGCGGCGTTCTTCCAGGCGGTGGCGCAGGATCCGGTGCTCGCCAGGGTCAAGATGGTGGCCGAGCCCTGGGACATCGGGGAGGGCGGCTACCAGCTCGGCGGCTACCCGCGCGGCTGGAGCGAGTGGAACGACAAGTTCCGCGACGCGGCCCGGGGCTTCTGGAAGGGCGATTCCGGCACCCTGGCGAAATTGACCCAGGGGCTGACCGGCTCGCGCGAGGTGTTCGCCCCGTCCCGGCGCTCGCCGCTGGCCAGCGTCAACTTCATCGCCAGCCACGACGGCTACACCCTGGCCGACACGGTGGCCTACGAGCAGAAGCACAACGCGGCCAACGGCGAGGACAACCGCGACGGCCACGGCCACAACGTCAGCTGCAATTACGGCGTCGAGGGCGACACCGACGACCCGGCGATCCTGGGCGCCCGCGCCCGCCAGAAGCGCAACATGCTGGCCACCGTGATGCTGGCCCAGGGCGTACCGATGCTGCTGATGGGCGACGAGCGCTCCCGCAGCCAGGGCGGCAACAACAACGCCTACGCCCAGGACAACCCGATCAGCTGGATGGACTGGACCAGCGACCCGGACCCGCAGCTCACCGGCTTCGTGGCGAACCTCCTGGCCCTGCGCCGGGCCCAGCCGGCCCTGCGGCGGCGGACCTTCTTCACCGGCGTCCCGGCCACCCCCGAGGCGCCCCTCCGGGACGTGCACTGGCTCGCCCCCGAGGGCACCGAGATGGAGAACCACCACTGGGCTGACGACGGCCTGCAGGTGTTCGGCATGCAGATCGGCAACGACGGGGACGGCGACCGCCTGCTGCTGCTGTTCAACGCCGGGGTGGAGCCCCTCGACTTCCGCCTCGCCCCGGTGATCGGCGGCCCCTGGCAGCCGGCCTTCGACACCGGCGAGGCAGCCGGCACGGTCCCGCCGGGCGCCCCGTCCTACGGGCCGGACGCGCCGGTGCCGCTGCCGGGCCGCTCGGTGCTGGTGCTCACCGCGGCGGGCGTGGGGGCGGGGGTGTCGAGCGGTTGGGTGCCGAGGGGTTGAGAGCAGGCCCCAGTTCGAGCCGGTCGAAGCGAGATGATTGCGCGCGGGGGTCCTGCGCGTTACGTTGCCTGATCATACGATTTGTTGAACGTCATCGGAGCATCGTCATGGCTGGAGATCGTTCGCAGCCGAGGCAGGCCTCAGGGACTGAGACAGCCCTTGCCCCTTCCGTTACCGCTGTCATGGCCCGCGCGCAGGAAAGCGGCCTGACCCGGGGCAAGGCCAGCCGGATCTCCGGACGCGTCGCACCGGAATTGATCGAACGCGCCAAGGCCCGGACGGGGCTTCACTCCGATACCGCGCTGATCGAGTTCGCGCTCGCCAACATCGCCATCGAGGATGGCTTCGCGGACGTATTCCGCACGCTGCGGGCCTCGGTCGACCCGGAACTCGACCTGAGCTTCTAGCGAGTGGCCTTCACCTTCAAGGCTGCGGAACGGCTGCGTCGGCAGGCACCGAAGACGGCGTTGCAGCGCCGGGACGATACCGCACTGCCCTTCCTCGAGGCGCAGGCGCAGGCGGGCCGTCCCCTCCTGCTCGATACCTGCGTCTACATCGACCAGATGCAGGGGCGGGCGCCGCCCCTGGTCGAGGATCTCCTCGGCATCCGGATCGTGAACCACAGCACTGTCGCCATCCAGGAGTTGATGCACACGGTAGGGGTCCTCGATCCCAAGGACCCTCGCAGCGCCCAGGCCGTCGCGGCAATCGGAACCGCGATCGACGCGATGCCGCCGCACCGGATCTTCACGCCCGACGCCGAGATCCTGGGAAGCGCCGCCGTCTATGCGGGCATGCTCTGCCGGATCCAGGGCTATGCAAAGGACGACCGCATGGGCGCACTCCACGATTGCGTCCTGTTCCTGCAGGCGCTCAAGCTCGGCTTCTGCGTGCTCACGCGCAACCTCAGGGACTTCGACGCCCTGTTGCAACTCCGCCCGGATAGCCAGGTCCTGTTCTATCGAACGTGACCCCACAGCCTACCACTTGGTCCCCCGCGCCATTTTTCGCACGCTGGCCGTCTCATCACGTCGCCATAGCTGCGCTGCGGGAACCGGATCGTGTGCGGGGCCTTCTCCCACGACAATGATCCCTGCCGCGCTTGTCCCTCGGGACGCACGGCCAACGACGAGGACCGTGGCCCGATGCGGCGCGCCCACAGCATGGATTTCGGAGCCGAGATGGTGGGGGGCGGCGTGCGCTTCGCGCTCTGGGCCCCGACCGCCCAGAGCGTCGAACTCGTCGTCGACGGCGTCGCGCATCCGTTGCCGGAATCCGGCGGCGGCTGGCGGCGCACCGCCCTGCCCGGGGTAAAGCCCGGCGCCCGTTACGGATTCCGGGTCGACGGCGACCTCGTGGCGCCGGACCCGGCCTCGCGCTTCCAGCCGGACGACGTCTCGGGCCTCAGCGAGGTGATCGATCCGCGCGCCTTCGCGTGGACGGACGAGGCCTGGACCGGGCGTCCGTTCGAGGAGGCGGTGATCTACGAGTGCCATGTCGGCACCGCGACCCCGGAGGGCACCTATGCCGCCCTGCAGGCGCGCCTGCCCGATCTCAAGGCGCTCGGCGTCACCGCGATCGAGCTGCTGCCGCTCGCCGACTTCAAGGGCTCGCGCAACTGGGGCTACGACGGGGTCCTGCCCTACGCCCCCGACGGCGCCTATGGCCGCCCGGACGACCTCAAGCGCCTGATCGACGCCGCCCACGGGCTCGGGCTGATGGTCTACCTCGACGCGGTCTACAACCATTTCGGGCCGGCGGGGAATTACCTGCACGCCTACGCCAAGACCTTCTTCACCGAGCGCCACCAGACCCCGTGGGGCGCCGGCATCAACTTCGACGGCAAGGAGAGCGGCGCCACGGTGCGGCAGTTCTTCATCCAGAACACCCTGTACTGGCTGGAGGAATACCATTTCGACGGCCTGCGCTTCGACGCCGTCCACGCCATCCTCGACGATTCGCCGCGCCATTTTTTGGCCGAGCTCGGTGAGACGGTCCGCAAGACCTTCCCGGACCGCGACATCCACCTGATGCTCGAGAACGAGGCCAACCAGGCGCGCTGGCTCGAGCGCGACGGCGCCGGGCGGCCGAAGATGCACGACGCGCAATGGGCCGACGACCTGCACCATTGCTGGCACGTGCTGCTCACCGGTGAGGACGCCGGCTATTACCAGAGCTTTGCCGACAAACCCGTCGCGCGCCTGGCCCGCTGCCTGGCGGAGGGGTTTGCGTATCAGGGCGAGCCGTTCGCCACCCTCGACAACCATCCGCGCGGCGAGCCCTCGGCGCACCTGCCGCCGTCGGCCTTCGTGACCTTCCTGCAGAACCACGACCAGGTCGGGAACCGGGCGCTGGGCGAGCGGCTGTCGCATCTGGCCGATCCCGCGAAACTCGACCTCGCCCGGGCCGGGTTCCTGCTGGCGCCGCAGATCCCGATGCTCTGGATGGGCGAGGAATGGTCGGCCTCGACGCCGTTCCTGTTCTTCGTCGACTTCGCCCCGGACGAAGACCTGAACACGGCGGTGCGCGAGGGCCGCCGCCGGGAGTTCAAGAGCTTCGCCGCGTTCGCCGACGACACCTCGAAGATCCCGGATCCCACCGAGCACGAGACCTTCGCGGCCTCCAAGCTCGACTGGTCCGAGCGGGCGCGCTCGCCGCACCGGGAGGTGCTGGCCGAGACCACGCGCCTGCTGGGCCTGCGGCGGGAGGTCGTGGTGCCGCTGGCGAAATCCGGCTACCAGGGCGCCGCCGCCACCCTGCCGCGCGCCGACGTGGTCGACTGCACCTGGCGGTTCGGCGCCGGCACCCTGCGGTTCGTGGCCAATGTCGGCGCAGAGGCCTTCGCGGTGGATCCGGGCGGCGCCCGGGTGGTCTGGACCAACGCCCCCGACAAGACCGGACGGGACCTGCCCGCCTGGACCGGCCTGTTCCTGACGGAGCCCCGCTCGTGAGCCCCCTCGAAAAACTCGCCGACCTCGTCGGCGTCGCCTCCGGATACACCGACGCCTTCGGCAAGCCGGTGGAGACCTCCCTGGAGGTCCGGCGCGGCCTGCTGGCGGCGCTCGGCTTCGCGGTCGAGGACGAGGCCGGCATCGGCGAGAGCCTGGCCCAGGTCGAGGCCCTGCGCGGCGGCCTGGTCCCGCCGCTCCTGCCCGTGGAGGCGCGCCGCGCCGCCCGGGTGCCGGTCCGCGTCGCCGACGGATCCCCGCATACGCTGGTCTGGCGCTTGGTGGACGAGCGCGGCGCCGCCCGCGAGGGCCGGGCCAACCTGCAGGGGGCGGAGCCGGGCCAGGGTGCGGGCTTCGAGCTGCCGCCGCTGACCCCGGGCTACCACCGGCTCACCGTCCAGGCCGGCCGGATCCGGGCCGAATCCTGGGTGATCGCCGCGCCCCAACGCTGCTGGCGCCCGCGGCCCTACACGGAGGAGGGCGCCTCCGACTGGGGCATGGCCGCCCAGCTCTACGGCCTGCGCTCGGCCACCAACATCGGGATCGGCACCTACGCGGATGCCGGCGAGGCCGCCCGCGAGGCGGCGTTGCGCGGGGCGGCGTTCTTGGGGCTCAGCCCGGTCCACGCCCTGTTCGGCTCCGACCGGACCAAGATCTCGCCCTACTCGCCGTCCTCGCGGCTGTTCCTCGAGACGCTGTTCATCGCGCCGCGCAGCCTGCCGGGGCTCGCCGGCTCCCGGGCCGAGGCGCTGCTCGCCGAGCGCGCCGACGCGATCACGGCCCTGCGCGAGGCCGCGCTCGTCGATCACCAGGGCGTGGCCGACGTGCTCGACCCGGTGCTGCGCGCCCTCTGGCTCGAATCCCCGGCCCGGGCCGGCACCGACGCGGACTTCGAGCGCTTCCGCCAGGAGGGCGGCGTCGACCTCGCCGCCCACGCGGTGTTCGAGGCCCTGTCCGAGCATTTCCGGCAGCAGGGCGCCCATTGGCTGGGCGACTGGCCGGAGGAGTACCGCCGCGCCGGCACCGAGGCGGTGGTGGCCTTCGCGGCCGAGAAGGCCGAGGCGGTGGGCTACCACGCGTGGCTGCAATACCTCGCCGACCGCCAGCTCGCCGCGGCCTCCGCGACGGCGCTCACGGCCGGCATGCGGGTCGGGCTCTACCGCGACCTCGCGGTGGGCGCCGACCGGGGCGGCTCCGAGATCTGGTCCCATCCCGAGCGCTTCGCCGACCGGGTTTCGATCGGCGCGCCCCCGGACCTGCTCGCCCCCAAGGGCCAGAACTGGGGCCTGCCCGCCTTCGACCCGCTGGAGATGGAGCGGGACGGCCTCGCGGCGTTCCGGGCCCTGGTCCAGGCCAACATGCGCCATGCCGGCGCGATCCGGATCGACCACGCCTTCCAGCTCGCAAGGCTGTTCCTGATCCCGCTCGGGGCCGGCGCCCATGCCGGCGCCTACGTGGCGATGCCGTTCGAGCCGATGCTGGCGGTGCTGCGGCTGGAGAGCCACCGCAACAAGTGCCTGGTCATCGCCGAGGATCTCGGCACCGCGCCCGAGGGTTTTTCCGACGCCCTGATGCGGGCCGGCGTGCTCAGCTACCGGATCCTGGCCTTCGAGCGGGAAGGGGACGGCCGGTTCAAGGCCCCGTCCGCCTACCCGCGCGACGCGCTCACCGCCATCACCACCCACGACCTGCCGACCTTCGTCGGCTGGTGGCGCGGGGTCGACACCGACACCCGCCAGTCGCTGGGCCTGTACGATCAGGATCGCGCCGAGGCCGAGCGCGGCGAGCGGGTGGTCGAGCGCCGCCGCCTCACCGAGGCGCTGGCCGGGGAGCAGCTCCTGCCGACGGCCGATCCCCCGAGGCCGCGCCGTTCGAGGCCGCCGCCCGCTACCTCGCCCGCGCCCCCTCGATGCTGACCGCCGTGCAGTACGAGGACGTGGTCTCGGAACTGGCCCAGGCCAACGTGCCGGGCTCCACCGAGGGCTATCCGAACTGGCGGCGCAAGCTCGACCGGGACCTCGTGGACATCGCCGCCCCCGGGGGACCGCTCGCCAAGCTGGCGGCCTCGCTCTCGGCCGAGTCCCGGGGCCCGCGCTCGGGCTCCGCCCGGCTGGCCGTGCCGCCGCCGCAATCGACCTACCGGCTGCAGTTCCACAAGGACTTCACCTTCGCGGACGCGGAGCGGATCGTCCCGTATCTCAAGAAGCTCGGGATCAGCCACGTCTACGCCTCGCCGCTCCAGAAGGCGCGGCCGGGCTCGACCCACGGCTACGACATCGTCGATCACGGCGCGATCAACCCGGAGCTCGGCGGCGAGGCGGATTTCGTCCGGCTCTCCGAGACCCTGCACGGGCACGGGCTGAAGCTGCTGCTGGACATCGTCCCGAACCACATGGGCGTCGGCGGCTCCGACAACCCGTGGTGGCTCTCGGTGCTCGAATGGGGCTCCCTGTCGCCCTTCGCGGACGCGTTCGACATCGACTGGCAGCGCCTCGGCGCCGGCCGCAACCTGGTGATCCCGTTCCTGGGCGAGCGCTACGGCGAGGCCCTGGAGCAGGGCACGCTGGAGCTGAAGTTCGATCCCGAGGCCGGCGCCTTCAGCGTCTGGCACTACGAGCACCAGCTGCCGATCCGCCCCTTGAGCTATCCGACCATCCTCAACCGGGTGATCGCCGCCATCGGCGCGGTGGACGACGACACCACCGCGGAGCTGCTCGCCATCTCCGAGCGCCTGCGCGCCATGGCGATCGACGCCGACGAGACCCGCCGGACGGGCTTCCCGGAGGAGGCCGAGGGGCTCAAGCGCCGGCTCGCCGAGATCTACGGCGTCTCGCCCCTGATCCAGGAGGCCACCGCCAGCACCCTGGCGCTGCTCAACGGCTTCAAGGGCCGCCCGGACAGCTTCGGGCCGCTGCACCGGCTCCTGGAGGCCCAGGCCTACCGGCTGGCCCATTGGCGGGTGGCCTCGAGCGACATCAACTACCGGCGGTTCTTCGACGTGAACTCGCTGGCGGGCCTGCGGGTGGAGTTGTCCGACATCTTCCACCGCTCGCACGAGACCGTGTTCCGGCACATCCGCGAGGGCCGGATCGACGGGTTGCGCATCGACCACATCGACGGGCTCGCCGACCCGCTGGGCTACGCCCGCGCGCTCCAGGCCGCCGTCGGCCCGGGCTTCTACGTGGTGGTGGAGAAGATCCTGGAGCCCGGCGAGCGGCTGCGGCCCTGGCCGGTGGCCGGGACCACGGGCTACGACGTGCTCAACCAGCTCGACGGCATCCTGGTGGACAAGGAGCGGCAGGGGAAGGTCCGGCGCCTGTACGAATGGGCTTCGGGCTTCGACGAGCCCTACGGGTTCCAGCTCCGGGCCGCCAAGGCCGAGATCCTGGAGATCAGCTTCGCCAGCGAGCTGGAAGTGCTGACCTCCGATCTCAAGGAGGTGGCCGATGCCGACCGGCGCACCCGCGACTTCACCGTCAACGCCCTGCGCCGGGCGCTGATCGAGATCATCGCCCGCTTCCCGACCTATCGCAGCTACCTGCCGCCGGAGCTGGAGGAGGGCGAGGTCGAGCCCGAGGACGTGCGGCTGATCGAGGGCGCGGTCGCCAAGGCCAAGCGCTGGTCGAGCCTGCCGGACCGCTCGGTGCACGATTTCGCCGCCGACGTGCTGCTCGGGCGGATCGAGACCACGGGGCCGGGCCGCCCGGACCCGCGGGTGGCGCTGCGCTTCCGCCGGCGGTTCCAGCAGCTCACCGGCCCGGTCATGGCCAAGAGCCTGGAGGACACGCTGTTCTACCGGTACGCCTGCCTGCTCGGCCTCAACGAGGTCGGCGGCGATCCGGGCGAGTACGGCATCGACGCCGAGCATTTTCACGACCTCCAGATCGCCCGCGCCCGCGACTGGCCGAACGCCATGATCACCACGGCGACCCACGACACCAAGCGCGGCGAGGATGCCCGGACCCGGATGCTCGCGCTCTCCGAGATCCCGGAGGGCTGGGCCGGCGCCTGGGACCTGTGGCAGCGCACCGCCGGGCCGCACCTCGCCCGGATCGACGGCGAGCCGGCCCCGGATGCCAACGACCAGTGGATGTTCTTCCAGGCGATCCTCGGCGCCTGGCCGCTGGAACTCCTGGAGCGGGACGAGACGGCGGCGATCGAAGACTTCCGCGACCGGCTGATCGCCTACGGCGAGAAGGCCATGCGGGAGGGCAAGCGCCGGTCGAGCTGGGTCAACGTCGACGAGGTCTACGAGGGCGCGGTCAAGAAGCTGTTCTCGGCGCTGATCGCCCCGGGCTCGGACTTCCTGCGAGAGCTGCGCCCCTTCGCCCGGCGGCTCGCCCATCTCGGCATGCTGGCCGGCCTCGGCCGGACGGTCCTGAAATGCACCCTGCCGGGGCTGCCCGACACCTACCAGGGCACGGAGGTCTGGGACTTTTCGTTCGTCGATCCCGACAACCGCCGCCCGGTGGATTACCCGGCCCTCGAGCGCATGCTCGAGCAGGGCGGCGCACCGGCCGACCTGCTGCCGCACTGGCCGGACGGGCGGGTCAAGCAGGCGACCCTGGCGCGCCTGCTCGCCGAGCGGGCCGAGCGGCCGGCCTTCTACGCCAGCGCGGCCTACGAGCCGGTCGAGGCCAGGGGCGACCGGGCGGCCCACGTGATCGCCTACCGGCGGACCGACCCGGGCGAGGAGGGCGGCGACCTGTTCGTGGCGGTGCCGCGCCTGTTCGCCGGCATCGTCGGCGAGGCGGTCTGGTCGGGCGAGGCGTTCGCCGGCACCCGGGTCGATCTCGGGGCGGGCACGATCTGGCGCGACCTCGTCTCGGGGCGGATCGTGGAGACCGGATGGAGGGGGCCGATCTCGGCCAGCTCCTGCGCGACCTGCCCTACGCGGTCCTGCGGCGGGAGCCGTGAGGGACGCGGCCGGATCGGCGGATCTCCCCCCCCCTCTGCGGGGGCGGGTGGGCCGGTCGTCAGGCCGGGTCGGGAGAGGGGAGCCCGGGTTCAGGACATGACGCGACCGGCAGGACGGGCAAAGCTTGTTTCTGCACCGTCGCTCCCCTCTTGCGGGACTTCGCCCCGGCCCGCTCCCCTTCGGGGGCCACCCTCCCCCGCAAAGGGGGGAGGGAGGATGCGCAGGTCCGCCGCTGCTACGAAGAACACGATCGGCAGGCCCCTCGCGGACCTGTCATGCGAATCTGCTGAGAGACGGGTCGCGCGGACCTGACCATTCGCGCCGTCCCGGGCAAGGCACGCCCGCGCGGTTCGGGCGTTACGAGACATGGACCAGGAGCCAGAGACCAGCATGAACGCACCGACCAAAGCCGCCGCCGCGACGACCGGGGCCGAGGCCGTCCTGCCCGCATCCCCGGCGCCTCGCGCCGCGGGGCCGCGGATCTACAACCTGTTCCCGCTGCTGGTCGGGCGCGTCTCCGACTGGGCGGCCGAGCTGCCCCGGATCGCGGCGCTCGGCTTCGACTGGATCTACCTCAACCCGTTCCACCAGACCGGCGGCTCGAGGAGCCTCTACGCGGTGGCCGATCCCGAGCGGCTCGACGAGCGGTTCCGTGACCAGGACGGCACGCCCGATGACGCGCAGATCGGCCGGTTCTGCGCCGCCGCGCAGGCCGCGGGCCTGTCGGTGATGACCGACCTCGTGATCAACCACACCGCCGACAACGCCCGGCTGGCCGTGGAGCGGCCCGACCTGTTCATGAAGGAGCCCGACGGCTCGATCATGCATCCGGGCGCCGTCGACCCGGACGATCCCACGATCCGCACGGTCTGGGGCGATCTCGCCGAACTCGACTATCACACGCCCGCCGCCCGGGACGAGCTGACCCGGATCTGGGGCGCCTACGTGGCCCGGCTCCAGGCGCTCGGCGTCGCGGGCTTCCGGTGCGATGCCGCCTACAAGGTCCCGCCCGAGACCTGGCGCGTCCTGATCGGGGAGGCCAAGGGCCGCGACCCCGCCTGCCTGTTCGCCGCCGAGACCCTGGGCTGCACCTTCGAGGAGGCGCGCGCCACGGCCGGCGCCGGCTTCGACTACCTGTTCAACTCCTTCGCCTGGTGGGACCTCCAGAAGCCCTGGGCGCTGGAGCAGTACGAGCGCCTGCGGGTGCTGGCGCCCTCGATCGCCTTTCCGGAAAACCACGACATGAAGCGGCTGGCCGCCGAGGCCGGCGGCGGCCCCGGAGGCGGTGGCGCGGCACCTGCGCACCCGCTACGCGCTGGCCGCCTTCTTCTCGGCCGGCGTGCTGATGCCGATCGGCTACGAGTGGGGCTACCGCCGGGCGCTGCACGTGGTCGAGACCACCCCGCGCGACCGCGAGACCGACACCGGCCTCGACATCTCCGCCTCGATCCGGGCGATCAACGCCCTGCGGGCTGAACTGCCGGCCGCCAACGTCGAGGGCGCGCAGATGCGCATCTCGGCCCCCGACAGCGACCTCGTGGCGCTCGCCCGCTTCGACACCGGCCATCCGGCCTCGGCGCAGAACGCCGTGATCGTGCTCTACAACCCGTCGGACAGGCCGGTGCCGGTGGATGCCGGCACCCTCATCGCCCGCACCGGCGGGATGCTCGGCGCCTTCGTCGACCGGACCCCCGAGGCCGAGCCGATCGCGTTCCATCCCGGCAGCGCCATCGACCTGCTCCCGGGCGAGTTGCGCATCCTCAGCGCCGGGCCCGCCCAGGTCGCCCAGCTGCCCGAGCGCGACACGCCGACCGGCGAGGGCCGGGTGGTGATCGAGGCGGTGAGCCCGGAGCTCGACGGCGGCCGTTCGGCGGTGAAGCGCGTCGTCGGCGAATCCCTGCGGGTCGAGGCCGACATCTTCACCGACGGCCACGAGATCCTCGACGCCGCGATCCTGTCGCGGGTCGCCGGCACCGAGGCGTGGCGCGAGGACCCGATGGTCTTCGTCGACAACGACCGCTGGGCCGGGCAATTCCCCCTGGAGCGCAACGCCCGCTACGAATTCACCCTGATCGCGTGGCGCGACCCGTTCTCGTCCTGGGTGCGCGACACCCTGAAGAAGCGCGCCGCCGGCGTCGATGTCCGCCTGGAGACGATCGAGGGCGTGACCCTGGTCGAGCGCCGCCTCCCTGGCCCGCGGCCGGCGCTGGCGCGACGCGGGAGCGGCTCGCCGCCCTGGTCGCGGCGCTCGCCGCCGAGGAGACCGGCTCGGCCGCCCAGCTCGAGCGGATCCTGCAACCCGAGGCCGCGAGCCTGGTCCGCCGGAACGCCGAGCGGGTGAATCTCAGCCGCTATCCGGTGGTCCTGCCGGTGATCGCCGACCGGCTCGCGGCCCGGTTCTCCGCCTGGTACGAGATCTTTCCGCGCTCGCAATCGATGGACGTGAACCGCCACGGCACCTTCGACGACGTGATCCGGCGGCTGCCCGAGATCCGCGAGCTGGGCTTCGACGTGCTCTACTTCACGCCGATCCACCCGGTGGGCCGGACCAACCGCAAGGGCAAGAACAACACCCTCAAGGCCCTGCCGGGCGATGTCGGCTCGGTCTACGCGGTGGGCGCGGAGGAGGGCGGCCACGAGGCCGTGCACCCCGACCTCGGCACGCTGGAGGATTTCGAGCGGCTGGTGGCGGAAAGCCACGCCTTCGGCATGGAGATCGCCCTCGACTTCGCGATCCAGTGCTCGCCCGACCATCCCTGGATCAAGGACCATCCCGAATGGTTCGAGTGGCGCCCCGACGGGACGCTGAAATTCGCCGAGAACCCGCCCAAGAAGTACGAGGACATCTCGAACGTCCACTTCTACGGGGGCGCCCTGCCCTCGCTGTGGATCGAGCTGCGCGACATCCTGCTCGGGTGGTGCGCCCGGGGCGTGCGCATCTTCCGGGTCGACAACCCGCACACCAAGCCGATCCCGTTCTGGGAATGGGTGATCGCCGAGGTCAACGGCCGCTATCCCGACGCTCTGTTCCTGGCCGAGGCCTTCACCCGGCCGAAGATGATGAAGAAGCTCGCCAAGGCGGGCTACCAGCAGAGCTACACCTACTTCACGTGGCGCAACACGAAGCAGGAGCTCACCGCATACGCCCTGGAGCTGGCCGGCGAGATGGGCGAGTACTACCGCCCGAACTTCTTCGCCAACACGCCTGACATCAACCCGCACTACCTCCAGACCAGCGGCCGGGCGGGCTTCGTGATCCGGGGGACGCTGGCCGCCACCCTGTCGTCGGTCTACGGCATCTACAACGGCTTCGAGCTGTGCGAGGCCGCGCCCTACCCGGGCAAGGAAGAATACCTGAACTCGGAGAAGTACGAGCTGAAGGCCTGGGACTACGACCGGCCCGGCAACATCCGCGAGCACATCGTCACGCTGAACAAGATCCGGCGCGAGAACCCCGCCCTCTGGGATTTCCGCAACGTGGTCTTCACCGGCGCCTCCAACGACCAGATCATCGCCTACGCCAAGGCGACGCCGGAGCGTGACAATTGCGTGTTCACGATGGTCAACCTCGATCCCAAGAACCGCCAGGAATGCACCTACGAGGTGCCGCTCTGGCTGTTCGGCCTGCCGGATGACGGCGCCGTGGAGGTTGAGGACCTGATCCAGGGCTACAGGTTCGAGTTGCGGGGCAAGACCCACCGCATCGCGCTCGATCCGGCCGAGCGATCCTGCGTCATCTGGCGTCTCCGGGCGCCGCGGCGGGTTGCGGGCTGAGGCCACCCGTGGCACCTCACCCTCACGTCTGACACCGGCGACGGGCCTGCCCGCCGCCGACCATTGCGCCGCGCGGCCGACCGCCCGCGCCCCGGCCGGTCCCGACCGCCGGTCCCCTTGACCTTCGACCGATGAGGCAGCGACGCGATGATCGATCGCAGCGACCCGCAATGGTACCGTGACGCCATCATCTACCAGATCCACGTCAAGTCGTTCTTCGACTCGAACGACGACGGGATCGGTGATTTCGAGGGGCTGACCCGGCGGCTCGACTATGTCCGTGACCTCGGGGTCACGGCGATCTGGCTGATGCCGTTCTATCCCTCGCCGCTGCGCGACGACGGCTACGACATCGCCGATTACAAGGGCATCAACCCGTCCTACGGGACCATGGAGGACTTCAGGGCCTTCGTGGCGGCAGCGCACGAGCGCGGCCTGCGGGTGATCACCGAGCTCGTGATCAACCACACCAGCGACCAGCACCCCTGGTTCCAGGCGGCCCGCGAGGCGCCCCCCGGCTCGCCCGAGCGCGACTTCTACGTCTGGTCGGACACCGACGCGCCGTACAAGGACACGCGGATCATCTTCCTCGACACCGAGTCCTCGAACTGGACCTGGGACCCGGTCGCCAAGCAGTATTTCTGGCACCGGTTCTACAGCCACCAGCCGGACCTGAACTTCGACAACCCGAAGGTGCTGGAAGCCGTCATCGCGACGATGCGCTACTGGCTCGACATGGGCGTCGACGGCCTGCGGCTGGACGCGATCCCCTACCTGATCGAGCGCGACGGCACGAACTGCGAAAACCTGTCCGAAACGCACGACGTCATCAAGGCGATCCGGGCCGCCCTCGATGTCAGCTATCCCGACCGGATGCTGCTGGCCGAGGCCAACCAGTGGCCCGAGGAGACCGCCCAGTATTTCGGCGACGGCGACGAATGCCACATGGCGTTCCACTTCCCGCTGATGCCGCGGATGTACATGGCGATCGCCCGGGAGGACCGGCATCCGATCACCGACATCATGCGCCAGACCCCGGAGATCCCCGAGGGGTGCCAGTGGGCGATCTTCCTGCGGAATCACGACGAGCTGACGCTCGAGATGGTGACCGCCGAGGAGCGTGACTACCTCTGGTCGTTCTACGCCGCCGAGCGGCGCGCCCGGATCAACCTCGGCATCCGCCGCCGCCTCGCGCCGCTGCTGGAGAACGACCGGCGCAAGATCGAACTGATGAAGTCCCTCGTCCTGTCGATGCCCGGCACGCCGGTGCTCTACTACGGCGACGAGATCGGCATGGGCGACAACATCTATCTGGGCGACCGCGACGGCGTCCGCACGCCGATGCAATGGTCCCCGGACCGCAACGGCGGCTTCTCCAAGGCGAACCCGCAGCGGCTGTTCCTGCCGGCGATCCAGGACCCGATCTACGGCTTCGACGCGATCAACGTCGAGGCGCAGACCCAGTCGCAGACCAGCCTGCTGAACTGGACCCGGCGGATGATCGCCATCCGCAACAACAGCGTCGCGCTGGGCCGCGGCACGATCCAGTTCCTCTATCCCTCGAACCGCAAGGTCCTGGCCTGGATCCGCGAGCACGAGGACGAGCGGATCCTGTGCGTCGCCAACCTGTCGCGGGCCCCGCAGGCGGTGCAGCTCGACCTGTCGGAGCTGCGTACCGCGGTGCCGATCGAGCTCACCGGCGGCACCGAGTTCCCGCCGATCGGAGACCTGCCCTACCTGCTGACCCTGCCGTCCTACGGCTTCTACTGGTTCTCGTTGAGCGCCGCCCGCTCGGGCGCGATCGGCCCGCAGCAGGAGCCCCCGGAGCTGTTCACCCTGGTGCTCACCGGCGGCATCGAGAGCCTGATGTCCGGCCGTGAGCGCGTCGCCTTCGAGCGCACCGTGGTGCCGCCGTTCCTGCTGAGCCGGCGCTGGTTCGGCGCCAAGGGCTCGCGGATCCGGTCCGTGAAGGTGGTCGACTTCGCCGCCCTCAAGGACGTGGACGGCAGCGCCCGGTTCCTGCTGCCGCGGCTGCAGGTGCAGCTCGCCAACGGCGAGAGCCACGAATACTTCATGCCGGTCGGCGTGGAGGAGGGCCGCGAGGACGAGACGCTGCTGCCCTTCGCGGTGGCGCGGGTGCGCCGCGGGCCGCGGACCGGGCTGCTCTACGGGGCGGCCGGCTCCAACGACTTCGCGGCCTGCCTGATCGACGACATGCGCCAGGGCACCGAGATCCCGACCGAGAGCGGGCGGCTGGTCTTTTCCACCACGTCGGCCTTCGATCCGGACGTCACCGTGGACGTGGCCGACATCCGCCGGCTGTCGGCGGAGCAGAGCAACACCTCGATCGCCATCGGCTCGAAGATGATGCTCAAGCTGCTGCGCCGCCTGCAGCCGGGGATGCATCCCGAGATCGAGGTCGGGCGCTTCCTCACCGAGCAGGCGGGCTTCTCCAACACGCCCGCGCTGCTCGGCACGCTCGAGCACGTGGCCGAGGACGGCACCCGGACGGCGCTGGCGGTCCTGCAGAAGTTCGTCATGAACCAGGGCGACGCCTGGACGCTGATGCTGGAGGGCCTGCGCCGGGACTTCGAGACCGTCGTGCTCACCCCCGAGAGCGAGGCCGCCAGCCCCGAGGAGGCGTTCCAGGCCCACCGGCCCTGGGCCGACCTGCTCGGCCGGCGCACCGCCGAGATGCACGCCGCCTTCGCGATCGAGACCGACGACCCGGCCTTCGCGGCCGAGCCGTTCGCCGAGGACGACCTGGCGGTGCTCGTCCGGGACGCGCGCCACCAGGCCGATCGGGCCTTCCGGGCGCTCAAGGGCCTGGTCGAGCGCGGCCTCGATGCCGGCAAGCCCGCCTGCGCGGAGCTGGGTCAGCGGCGGGCCGAGGTCGAGGCGCTGATCGAGGCGCTGTCCACCGAGGCGCCGCGCGGGGCCCACAAGATCCGCATCCACGGCGACTATCACCTGGGTCAGGTGCTGGTTTCCGAGAGCGACCTGATCATCGTCGACTTCGAGGGCGAGCCCTCCCGCCCGGCCGACGAGCGGCGGGCGAAGTCGATGCCGCTGCGCGACGTCGCCGGCCTGATGCGCTCCTTCGCGTACGGGGCCGAGACCGTGATCCGCGAGATCACCGTCCGGTTCGGCGATTCCGAGGAGCGGGCGCGGGACGCGGCCAAGGCGTGGCGCGGCATGATCGAGGCGGCCTTCCTGGCCGGCTACGACGCGGCCGCGGCGGGGACGCGGGCGGCCGTGACCGACCCGGCCACCCGGACGCGGCTGCTGCGCCTCTGCCTGCTGACCAAGGCCCTCTACGAAGTCGATTACGAGGCCAACAACCGGCCGGACTGGATCGAAATCCCCGCCCGAGGGGTTCTCACCATTCTGGACACGGACGGCCGCGAGCCCGGAGAAACTGAATGACGGCGATCGACGAGACCTTCGCACCGCGGAACGACCCGGAAGCGGCGGGCGCGCGGAACGCGGATGTCCCGAACTCCGGAGCCGCCTCGGCGCCGGCGGGCTCCCATCCGGACGCGATCGCCGCGCTGATGTCCGCCAACCACGGCGACCCGTTCTCGGTGCTCGGCCCCCACCGGGTCGGCCCGAACGCCTGGGAGGTCCGCGCCGTCCTGCCCGAGGCGCGCTCCGCCGCCCTGGTGACGAGCGCGCACACCGTGCCGTTCGAGAAGCGGCACCCGGACGGGTTCTACGTCGCCCGGATCGAGGGCGAGGGCCGGCCGCTCTACGAGATCGAGGTCGAGTTCTGGGACGGGACCAAGCGGCGCCGCTTCGACCCCTACGGCTTCGGCTCCTCGATCGAGCCCTACGACGTCGCGACCCTGCGGGAGGTCGGCACCAACCTGGTCTACCGGATGCTCGGCGCCCAGTCGGGGCAGCTCGACGGCATCGACGGCTTCCGCTTCGCCGTGTGGGCGCCCAACGCCCGCAAGGTCAGCGTCGTCGGCGACTTCAACGAGTGGGACGGGCGGCGCCACCCGATGCGCCTGTGGCAGGAAGGCGGGATCTGGGAGGTGTTCGTGCCCGGCCTCAAGGCCGGTGAGCGCTACAAGTTCGAGATCCGCGGCCCCGACGGCGCCCTGATCCCGCTCAAGGCCGACCCGGTCGCCTTCGCGGCACAGCACCCGCCGGAGACGGCCTCGGTCACCCACGGGACGGGGGAGTTCGACTGGCGCGATGCCGGCTGGATGACGACCCGCGGCGCCAAGGATCCGCGCCACACCGCGATCTCGATCTACGAGGTCCATCTCGGCTCCTGGGCGCGGGTGCCCGAGGAGGGCAACCGCTACCTCACCTACAAGGAGCTGGGCGAACGGCTGATCCCCTACGTCAAGGATATGGGCTTCACCCATATCGAGATGCTGCCGATCACCGAGTTCCCGTTCGACGGTTCCTGGGGCTACCAGCCGGTCTCGCTGTTCGCCCCGACCAGCCGCTTCGGCACGCCCGAGGATTTCGCGGCCTTCGTGGACACCGCCCACGAGGCCGGCATCGGCGTGATGCTCGACTGGGTGCCCGGCCACTTCCCGCTGGACGCGCACGGGCTCGGCTTGTTCGACGGCACGCACCTCTACGAGCACGCCGACCCGCGCCAGGGTTTCCACCAGGATTGGGGCACCTACATCTACAATTTCGGCCGGACCGAGGTCGCGACCTTCCTGGCCGCCAACGCCCGGTTCTGGCTGGAGCACTACCACCTCGACGGCCTGCGGGTGGATGCCGTGGCCTCGATGCTCTACCTCGACTATTCGCGCCGGCAGGGCGAGTGGATCCCGAACCGCTACGGCGGCAACGAGAACCTCGACGCCATCGACTTCCTGCGCAAGACCAACGAGGCGACCTACAGCCACGCCCCCGGCACCATCACGGTGGCGGAGGAATCGACCTCCTGGCCGGGGGTCTCGCACCCGACCTACACGGGCGGCCTCGGCTTCGGCTTCAAGTGGAACATGGGCTGGATGCACGACACGTTGAAATACGTGTCGGAGGATCCGATCCACCGCCGCTACCACCACCACAACCTGACCTTCGGGCTGCTCTACGCCTTCTCGGAGAACTTCATCCTGCCGCTCTCCCACGACGAGGTCGTGCACGGGAAGGGCTCGCTGCTCGGCAAGATGCCGGGCGACCGCTGGCAGAAATTCGCGAACCTGCGCGCCTATTTCGGCTTCATGTGGGGGCATCCCGGCAAGAAGCTGCTGTTCATGGGCGGCGAGTTCGGCCAGGAGCGGGAGTGGAACCACGACATCAGCTTGGACTGGCACCTGCTCGACGATCCCCTGCACAAGGGCGTCAAGGACGTGGTGCGGGACCTCAACCGGCTCTACGTCTCGACCCCGGCCCTCCACACCCGGGACGTCGAGGCGACCGGGTTCCAGTGGCTGGTGGCCGACGACCAGGACAACAGCGTCATCGCCTGGGCCCGCAAGGGCGCCAAGCCGGGCGAGGTCGCGATCGTGGTGTCGAACTTCACTCCGATTCCCCGGGAGGGCTACCGGGTCGGCGTGCCGGAGGCGGGTTTTTACCGCGAGGCGTTCAACTCGGACGCGGGGGTCTACGGCGGCTCGAACCTCGGCAACAACGGCGGCCGCCACACCGACGCGGAGGCGGCCCACGGCCAGGCGCAGTTCCTGTCGCTGACCCTGCCGCCGCTGGCGACGATGATTTTTTTGCTGGAGCGGTGACGTAAATCCCTCCCCCCTCTGCGGGGGAGGGTGGCCCCTGCGTCAGCAGGGGTCGGGAAAGGGGAGCGCCGTTTCCGGAAAGCGCGCGACAGGCGTGAGATCCTGAACCGTCGCGCTGCCCCTCTCCCGACCCGGCCTGACGGCCGGCCCACCCTCCCCCGCGAAGGGGGGAGGGAGGACGCGTGTCAGATCCGGACTGGATGATATCCTGCCGCGCCGCGAACAGATTCAGAGCCTGCCGAAGCGCCAGCCCTACGCGGCGCGCCAGCGCAGCGCCGGGCTGTTGCCCATGGCGCGGGCGTAGAGGCCGGCGTAGCTGTCGGCGGCCTGGTCCCAGCCGAACCGGGCGGCCATGGCGCGCCGGCGCATGGCGTTGAGGCGCTTCTTCTGGCCGAACGCCTCGAACGCCCGGCGGACCGCCGACCCGAACGCCGGGGCCGAGGCCTCCGCGAAGGTGAAGCCGGTCACCCCGTCCTCCACCGTGTCGGCGAGGCCCCCGGTGCGGTGCACGATCGGCAGCGAGCCGAAGCGCTGGGCGTACATTTGGGCCAGCCCGCACGGCTCGAACCGCGAGGGCATCAGCAGGAAGTCGCTGCCGGCGAACATCCGCCGTGCCTGGGCCTCCTCGAAGCCGACATGCACGCCGACCGCGTCCGGGTGGCGCTTCGACAGGCCGCGCAGGGCCTGCTCGAACCGGCCCTCGCCCTGGCCGATCACCACGAGCTGTCCGCCCTCGGCCACGATCGCCTCCGCCGCCTGCAGGCTCAAGTCGATGCCCTTCTGGTGCACCAGGCGCGACACGATGGCGAAGAGTGGCCCGCGGGAGACCGCGAGGCCGAATTGCTGGCGCACCGCCTCGGCGTTGGCGCGCTTGCCCTTCCAGTCGTCGACCTCGAACCGGGTGGCGAGGTGCGGGTCGGTGCTCGGATCCCAGGTCTCGTCGATGCCGTTGAGGATCCCGGCCAGCCGCCCCTGCCCGGCGCGGGTGCGCAGCAGCCCGTCGAGCCCGCAGCCCATCTCGGGCGTCTGGATCTCCCGAGCGTAGGTCTCGCTCACCGTGGTGACCTGCGAGGCGTAGAAGATGCCGGCCTTGAGGAACGACAGCTGGCCGTAGAACTCCGCGCCGTCGACCTGGAACGCCGAATCCGGCACGCCGAGGCGGCCCAGGCTGTCGCGGGGGAACAGCCCCTGATAGGCGAGGTTGTGGATCGTCAGCACGCTCGGGATGCGCCGGCCGCGCCAGGCCAGGTAGGCCGGGGCGAGGGCCGCCTGCCAGTCGTTGAGGTGCAGCAGGTCGGCGGCCCAGTCCGAATCGGCGCCGGCGGCGATCTCCGCGGCCGCGAGGCTCAGGCGGGCGAAGCGCAGGTCGTTGTCGCCGAAATCGCCGTTCGCGTCGCCGTAGGGCGTGCCGTCGCGCTCGTACAGGTCGGGGGCCAGCAGGACGTAGATGCGCAGGCCGTCGGCGGCCTCGACCAGGCCGAGGTCGCAGGGGGGTACGCCCGCGAAGCCCTCGAGCCGGGCGACCACCGGGATGTCGGGGAACGCGGCCCGGACCTGGCGGTAGCCGGGGATCAGGACGCGGATGTCGTAATGCGGCACCAGGGCCCGGGGCAGGGCGGCCGAGACCTCGCCGAGGCCGCCGGTCTTCACGAAGTCGGCCATCTCCGGGGTGGCGTACAGGATGCGGCGGCGCAGCGAGGCCGGCCAGGCCGGGTTGGTGAACTGCGCTGCGGCACCGCCGCCTTCGCCGAAGGCTTCATCCGCGCAGAAACCGCCGCGACGCGCGTCGTGCATGGGCATCGCTCCGGGCCGGGCAGGGTGCCCCGGCCTGGCAGAGGATCGGGCAGACGCGGCTGTCACGGCCTCAACCATGTCCAATGCTCCTCCGTCGCACCCGTTCCGCTGCGACGCACAATTTAGGCCGGTGTCAGCCTTAAGCTTCGGTTACAGATTTCGCCATGGCGCGATGTCCGTGCTGCACTGCGACAAGAGATGGCAGGGGCGGGCTCAGGTGCGGCGCAGGATCACCCCCTCGGCAGGCCCGAGCGCCAGGGGCGCGCCGACGCTCGCCCCCGCCCGGCCGGGAAGCGTCGAGAGCAGCACCGTCCAGTCGCCCTCGGGCAGGGACAGGCTGTGCGGATCGCCGCCGAAGTTCAGGATCACGCGCAGGCACGTGCCGTCGGCGCAGCGCTCGTAGGCGAACACGGCCTCGGCCTCGACCGGCAGGCCCCGGTAGTCGCCCACGCAGAGCGCCGGGTGGTCGCGCCGCAGCGCCAGGAGCCGCCGGTGCAGGGTCAGCATCGAGCCGGGATCCGAGCGCTGGGCCTCGACGTTGCGGGTGGCCCAATCCTCCGAGAGCGGCAGCCACGGCTCCCCGGCCGAGAAGCCGGCCTGCGGGGCCTCGTCCCATTGCATCGGGGTCCGCTCCGGGTCGCGGCCGTGGCCGGGCTCGTTGCGCTCCCAGGGGTCCCGGGCGCGCCCCGGCGGGATCGCGACGCGGCCGAGCCCGATCTCGTCGCCGTAATAGAGGGTCGGGGTGCCGCGCAACGTCAGCAGCAGCATCGCGGCGATGCGAGCCTGGGCCTCGCCCACCCGGGCGGCGATCCGCGGCTGGTCGTGGTTGCCCAGCACCCAGTTCGGCCAGCCGCCCTCGGGCAGAGCCGCCTCGTACTGGGCCACGAGGTCGGCGACCGCGTCGGCCCGCCACGGGGTCTGGATCAGCTGGAAGTTGAAGGGCAGGTCGGCGCCGGTGAGGTCGGGGCCGTAATAGGCCACCAGCCGCTCGATCGGCAGGTAGATCTCGCCGATCAGCACCCGCTCGCCGTACCGGCGCAGCACCGCCCGCATCCCGGCGATGACGTCGAACACCTCCGGGCGGTCGGCGGAATAGACCTGGGTGAAGCGGTTGATCTCGGGCGTGCCCGGCGCGTAGTCGGGATTGGCCGGGTTGTCGCGGAATCCGGCGTCCTTCATCAGGTGCCAGATCACGTCGACCCGGAACCCGTCGACCCCGCGGTCCAGCCAGAACCGGAGCGCGTCGTGCATCGCCGCCCGGACGGCGGGGTTGCGCCAGTTCAGGTCCGGCTGCTCGGCCAGGAAGGCGTGGTAGTAGTACTGGCCGGTGGCCGCATCCAGCGTCCAGGCCGGGCCTCCGAAATTCGACACCCAGTTGTTCGGCGGACCGCCCCCCGGGGCCGGGTCGCGCCAGATGTACCAGTCCCGCTGCGGGCTGGAGCGCGACGACCGGCTCTCCGCGAACCACGGATGCGCGATCGACGAGTGGTTGGGCACGAAGTCCAGGATCACCTTCAGCTTGCGCCGATGGGCCTCGGCGATGAGCGCGTCGAAATCGGCCAGCGTGCCGAACAACGGGTCGATGCCGCAGTAATCGGCGACGTCGTAGCCGAAATCCGCCATGGGCGAGGGGTAGACCGGCGAGATCCACACCGCGTCCACCCCGAGCCAGGCGAGGTAGTCGAGCCGCGCCGTGATCCCCGCCAGGTCGCCGACCCCGTCGCCGTTCGTATCCTGGAACGAGCGCGGATAGACCTGGTAGACGGTCCCGCGCTTCCACCAGACGGTCTCGGTCATGCTGCGCCTCGCGAATCCCCGGCCCAGGGTTAACCGCTGAGCCGCGCGCTGGCGACGGCTCAGATGCGCGCGTCGCGGGTTGGCGGTGCCGGCCGTTGTGTCTAGAATGTCACGTAGTCGCGCCATATCTCCGGCCGCGCCGTCGCGTGCCCCGTTCGGGGCGGCACCGCCACGACTTCGCCTGGAAGCCGGTCGCACAGTCGCGGCTTCGGGGCACGGATCGCCCGCCCGTTCACGCGGCGGCAATCCATCAAAAGAGATAATCCGCCCACGATAGCCCTGGCGCTAGAATCCGGGGCGCTGACTTTGGGGGACCAGCACGTGCTGAACGACGTTCTCACTCCGCCCGCCCAGCGGGACGCCCTGCGCGACGACGCCGCGGCCGAGCTGCCGGTGGCCGCCTGGACCGCGCCGCTCCTGTCGCAGACCGGTGACGCCGTGGTCGACCTGCGGGAATCGATCCGCGCCAAGCTGACCTTCGCGCTCGGCCGGACCCCCGAATCCGCCCGCCCGCGCGACTGGTTCGTGGCCACCGCGATGGCCCTGCGCGAGCGCGTCGTGGCGGCCTGCATGGCCTCCGAGAAGGCCGTGCCGAACAAGCGGGTCTACTATCTCTCGCTCGAATTCCTGATCGGCCGGCTGATGTCGGACGCCATGAACAACCTCGGCCTCACCGACACGACCCGGGCGGCGCTGCGGGAACTCGGGGTCGATCTCGACGCCGTGCAGGATGCGGAGCCCGACGCGGCGCTCGGCAATGGCGGCCTCGGGCGGCTGGCCGCCTGCTTCATGGACAGCATGGCCAGCATCGGCATCCCGGCGATCGGCTACGGCATCCGGTACGATCACGGCCTGTTCCGCCAGTCCTTCGAGGACGGCTGGCAGCGCGAGGCGCCGGAGACCTGGCTGGCCGAGGGCAATCCCTGGGAGTTCGTCCGGCCCGACGCGACCTACACGATCGGCTTCGGCGGCACCGTCACGCTGTCCTCGCCCGGCGAGGGCGTGATCCGCCGCCACTGGCAGCCGGCCGAGACCGTGCGGGCGGTCGCCCACGACATCCCGGTGGTCGGCTGGCGCGGGCGCCACGTCAACCGGCTGCGCCTGTGGAAGGCGGAGGCCGGCGAGCCGGTCGACCTCGGCCGCTTCAACGATGGCGACCATGTCGGCGCCGTCGCGGCCCGCATGCGGGCGGAGGCGATCTCCCGGGTGCTCTATCCGAGCGATTCCTCGGCCGACGGGCAGGAACTGCGCCTGCGCCAGGAATACTTCTTCACCTCGGCCTCGCTCCA
Organism: Methylobacterium sp. WL1; assembly: GCF_008000895.1. Taxonomy (NCBI): domain Bacteria; kingdom Pseudomonadati; phylum Pseudomonadota; class Alphaproteobacteria; order Hyphomicrobiales; family Methylobacteriaceae; genus Methylobacterium; species Methylobacterium sp. WL1. The sequence continues at coordinate 1,484,352 of NZ_CP042823.1, forward strand.
GGATCTCATCGCCCGCCACGTCATGGAGCGCGGCGACGTGCGGTCCCTGTCGGACCACGCCGCGATCCAGCTCAACGACACCCACCCGGCCATCGCGGTGCCGGAGCTGATGCGCATCCTGATGGAGGACCACGACCTCTCCTGGGAGGATGCGTGGCACGTCACCACCCACACGCTGAACTACACCAACCACACCCTGCTGCCCGAGGCGCTGGAGACCTGGCCGGTGGAGCTGATGGAGCGGCTGCTGCCGCGCCACATGCAGATCATCTACCTGATCAACTGGATGCATCTCGAAGAGCAGGCCAAGCACGGCCGCCAGGACGCCGCCCACCAGGACGCCGCCTACCTGGCCTCGATCTCGCTGATCGACGAGGCGCATGGCCGGCGGGTCCGGATGGGGCACCTCGCCTTCCACGGCGCCCGGCGGGTCAACGGCGTCTCGGCGCTGCACACCGACCTGATGCGGTCCACGGTGTTCGCGCCGCTCCACGCGCTGGATCCGGACAAGATCGTCAACAAGACCAACGGCATCACCTTCCGGCGCTGGCTCCACAACGCCAATCCGGGCCTCACCCGGCTCGCCGTGGAGACGGTGGGCGCGGGCGTCCTCGACGATCCCGAGCTGCTCCGGGGCCTGGAGGCCCATGCCGAGGATCCGGCCTTCGTGGCGCGCTACGCCGCCGTGCGCCGGCAGCGCAAGGTGGCGCTGGCCAAGGTCGTGGCCGAGCGCACCGGCATCGACATCGATCCGGACGCGCTGTTCGACATCCAGGTCAAGCGCATCCACGAGTACAAGCGCCAGCTCCTCAACGTCGTCGAGACGGTGGCGCTCTACCAGGCGATCAAGGCCGACCCGCACCGGGACTGGACGCCCCGGGTGAAGATCTTCGCCGGCAAGGCCGCGCCGAGCTACGTCCGGGCCAAGCTGATCATCAAGCTCGCCTGCGACGTGGCCAAGGCGGTGAACGACGATCCGGAGGTCGCGGGCCGGCTGAAGGTGGTGTTCCTGCCGAACTACTCGGTGAGCCTCGCCGAGACGATCATCCCGGGCGCCGACCTGTCGGAGCAGATCTCCACCGCCGGCATGGAGGCCTCGGGCACCGGCAACATGAAGTTCGCCCTCAACGGCGCGCTCACGGTGGGCACGCTGGACGGCGCCAACATCGAGATCCGCGACCATGTCGGGGCGGACAACATCTTCATCTTCGGCCTCGACGCCGCCGGGGTGCAGGCGCGCGAGGCCGAGCCGGGCTACGCCGCGACGGCGATCCAGGCCTCGCCCCGGCTGGCGGCGGCGCTGGACATGATCGCCTCCGGGCGGTTCTCGCCGGAGGAGCCGGGCCGGTTCCGGCCGCTCACCGACGACCTGCGCCAGCGCGACCAGTACCTGCTCACCGCCGACTTCGACGATTACTGGCGGGTGCAGCGCTCCATCGACGCCGCCTGGCGCGACCCGCGCGGCTGGTGGGCCAAGGCGATCCGCAACACCGCCCGGATGGCGTGGTTCTCCTCGGACCGCTCGATGCGTGAATACGCGGACGAGATCTGGCGCGTCCGCCTGGGCTGAAGGACGTCCCGGTTTCGAAAGGAAGTCCTGGTTTCGAAAGGAAGTCCTGGTTTCGAAAGGTCTCGGACCTTTCGCGGGTCCAGGGCGGCGCCCTGGTGTCGGGCTCCGCCCCGACACCCCGCCCAAGGGCCTCAGGCCCTTGGGAAACCCCTGAGCCGGCGCAGGTTGCGTAGAAGCCGGTGACGGATCAGCGCCACGCGCTCGGCGAGGCCGAGCCGGCGCCGGACGAAGACGTGCGACACCCGGCCGAGACGCGGCCCCCGGTCCGGCTCGCCCTTGCGCAGGGCGATGTCGGGCAGCGCGGCCCCCTGCGTGATCCTCAGGGTCCGGACGGCCGGGAACACGAAGCTCCGGAACATGGAGCGCGTGTAATAGGAGAATTCGTCGTAGGCGGTGATCGCGCGTGACCGCCCGGTCGCCGGATCCTGGACCGTCAGCGTGCCGGCCCGCGGGCCGTAGGTCACCAGGGCGCCGATCACGCGACGCGGCCGCCCGAGCGGGATCTCGACGCTCGCGCCCTCGGGAATCTCCAGGAAGTGCAGCGGGATGCCGTTGCGGCGCAGTTCGAACCCGCATTCCAGGCCGGGGAGGGTGCGCAGCGGCAGGGATTCGAACCGGACCGGCAATCGCCGGAGCCGGTCGACATAGGCGCGGCCGGGGGGCGGCGCCCGCATGAAGGCGTAGACCAGGATGCCGTAGAGTTCGGCCCCGGCCGGGGCGAGATGGGTCCCGTCCTTCAGCAGGTAGGTGATGTCGCCCGCCCCCGCGGCGGCCACCGGGGCGGCGATGTCGAGGTAGACGATGCCGTAGAGAGCGCGGTACTCCGCGAGCAGGGCGGCGACGGGCTCGGCCGCGTAATCGACCCCGCCCTGGTGGAGGTTGAGGAAGGCCACCGGCAGGCCCCGCCGGGCGGTCGCCGCCAGGATGTCGTCCAGGTAGGCCCGCATTGTCGCGCCGTCGAAGTAGCGGACGTTGCCGGTGAACAGCTCCAGCAGGACGTGGTCGCAGGGACAGGCGTCGAGGATCTCGTCGATCAGGGCGGCGATCGAGGGCAGCGAGTGGCCGCCCCAGCCGCTGCGCAGGAAGGTGACCGGCCGCCCCTCGGCCGCGGCCAGGGCGTTGGCGTGCTCGACATAGCCCGCCAGCTCCGTGACGCTGTAGCCGAGGCAGAGCACGCGGAGCATCGACGCAGACCGACTCACGGGAAGGGACGAAATCCCAAAGGGCGCCCGGCCCTTTGGCGGGGTATCGGGGCGGAGCCCTGATGGTCCGGGCGCGGTCCGCGGACGGGCGCCGTGGTCAGTCGAGCACGATCGGGTAGCAGCGCGCGCCCACCGCGGCGGCGAGCACCTGCACGGCGCCGACGGTGGCGATGTCGCCGGCCACGTGGACGACGTCGGTGGCGCGCAGGCTCGGCAGGTGGGCGGTGAGCGGGCGGAGCGCACGTCCGGCGGCCGCTGGCCGCCGCGGTCGGCGCAGAGCACGATCCGGCCGACGCCGGTGCAGCGCAGCCAGTCCAGGCTCTCGCGCATGTAGAGGTCGAGGGCGTCCGGGCGCCGACCGCCAGCGCCATCTCGCGGGCGGGCTCGACGTAGCGGGCCGCCGGGCGATCGCCCAGATCGGGCCGAAGCCGGCTCCCGCCGCCACCAGCACGAGGCGCCCGCCGCCGGGCCGGTACTGGCCGCGGCCGACGGGGCCCTTCAGGCGCACGGGCTGGTCGAGCCGGATCGCGTCGACCGGGCCGCCCTCGGGGTCGCGGGGGATGTGGAACACCGCCTCGTTGATCTCGGCCGAGCCGTCGATCCGCAGGGTCGGGGACAGGGTCAGGGCAGGCAGGCCCGCGAAGGTGACGAGCGCCTGGTGGCCGGGCTCGAGGTTCGGGCGCCGGGTCAGGGTCGCCACGACCTCGACGATGCCGGGGCAGAGCCGCCGGATCTGCGAGACGGTGCCCTTGCGGATGGCGACGGCCGGGGGCGGGGCCTCCTCCTGGCCCAGGATCGGGGCGCCGGGGCAGGCTCGGCCGCAGGGCCTCGGCCCGGGCCCGGCGGGCCGGGGCCGACGGCTCGACGGCGCGGCGCTGCCCTGGCCGGCGACCTGGCTGGCGAGCTGCGCCTGCGGGCGCGATCATGCCCTCGGCGAGCGCCGCCTCCAGCGGCGTGTCGCCGGTCGAGACGCGCACCGACCGGCCGTTGACGACGAGCGAGCAGCGCGCGCCCATGGCCGTACCCCGCTTGGTCTGGAGAGGGATCACCGGGCGCGGATCAGCAGGGTGTCCACCAGGGACGCCCAGCGCTCGCGGGTCGCCCGCACGTCGTCGCTGGCCGCCGATTCGGTCAGGAGCTGGCGCTGCGCCCGGAGGGCCTCGACCTCCTGCCGCTGGGCCCGGAGCACCGCCTTCATCACCTGCAGCTCGGTCTCGAGCCGGGCGATCTCGTCGGCCTCGTCGAAATCCTCGGACAGGTCGTCCAGGGCGGCGCCGGAGACGCGCGGATCCTGCACAGCTTGGCCGGGCAGAGCCTGGCCGGGGACCGGCAGCCGGGTGCGGGCCTGCTGCTCCAGCCGGACCGGCCGGGCGATCAGGCGACGCACGAGATCCGAGCTGCCCGCCTGCTGGTAACGCCTCGCCGCCTCGGCCATCCGCCCATCCCCTCCACGCGCGCCGGAGCGCCATTCCATCAACAGGAGCTTGCGCGGACATGGTTAAGGGGGACTTAACAATGGCGTTAGGATTTTGTTTACCGCTCAATAGCTTGCGGCCGGTATTCCCGGGGCGTTCCTCGTGACGTTCCCGGACCGTTCAGCCCTCGGATTTCGGGGCGCGCCGGCCGAGCCGGGCGGTGGCGAAGCGGCGGTGCGCCTCCAGCCTTTCGCGGTCGTACACGTCGGCCGTCGTGCGCGGCTTGGTGTGACCTGCCACCTTGGCGGCGTCGTCGGTCAGCGCGCCGCCGCCCCGGCCTTCCGTGATCGCCGAGGCGCGCAAATCGCGGCTCCAGAGCTCGACCGGCAGGCCGGCCGCCACGCGTACCCGCTTCCAGGCCGAAAGGAACTGCTGATCCGTGAAGGGCAGGGCGGTCGCCTCGTTGACAATTAGCGGCCCGGATCGCGCCTTATCCGGTACCCGCGCCATCTCTTCCAGCACCATGGGGCAGAGCCGGAGGTCGATCACCACCTCGGCGCCGCTGCTCGCGCGGGTCTTCGAGGGCGTGTAGCGCAGCACCAGGTCCTCGCCGATGTGGCGCCATTCGAGCCCGGCCCATTTGTGCTGGCCGTAGACCACCGGGCAGATCGTCGGATCTGCCAGCGGGTACCACTGCCCGGCGGCATCCCACTGCCGAAGCGCCGTCTCGAACTGGACGGCGTAGCAGAGCGCCAGGGACGGCCGGCCCATGGCATGCGCGGCGGCAATCGCGCTCCGCACCTGGTCGACGGTAGCGTACATGCTCCGCGGGCGCGGTACCGGCAGCCGCAGCTCGCGGATATCATCTCGCAAGGTCCGGCAGGACCGATGCCCGGCCACGATGCAGAAGGTGAGGGCGGATTTCAGGACCGCGACCCGCGTCTGCCCCGCCGCCGGCTTGGCGCCGGCCTCGGACCAGCCGGCGTGCCAGCGCTTCACGTGGAGGCCGGTCACCGCGTCGACGCGCACGTCGCCGATCTCCGCCTCCAGGCGACGCAGGTAGTGCAAGTAGGGGCGACGGGACGCTGGCTTGAGCCCGTGGAACGGCGAGTCCTCGTGCTGCTGGTAGATCCGCAGGACACTGGCGATCGTGCCGTCGAAGGCCAGCGGATCGCGGCGCAGGCCATCGAGCCAGGCGAGCATGTCGTTCTGCAGGCGCTGGCATTGGTCGGCCAGCAGCTCGGGCGTGTCGAGGTATCGCGAGAGCGGGATCGTGCCGCTCGGGTAGCCTCGGCTCACGGCCTCGGGGGAGGGGATCCAGTACGCCGCCCAACCGCCGCTGCGCGGACGGAACTTCAGGCCCGGCGCCTTGATCTTGGGCTTGTCCATGCCGTTCGAGGCTCCTGCGGCCCGGGTGAGTCGGTGGGCGCACGGCCTGCGGGACCATACTCGCGATCGTAAAAGGCCCGAACGGCCACGGTGTAGCGCTTGCCATAGAGCTTGGTCGGGCGTGGGAAGCCGCAGGCCTCCAGCGACGCTACGCTTGCGCACCAGGCGCGCATGTCTGCCTCATCCGGCCCGACGACAGCCTCGGCGATATCCCGATCCGACGCGAACAACGGCAGGTCATCGAAGGTGAGGGCTGGCCTTGCCGGCTTTTTACGGCCCGTCATCGCGCGAGATCTCGACGGTGAGAGAAAGGGTGCCCTGCCCCCGGCAGACTGCCGGAAGCAGGGCGTTCGAAGCCATGTCCCAAGCCTGGCCTCGAAGCTTGAAAATCGCTAGCCGACCATACCCAGGCGCGCAGCGTCACGGGCGATCGAGATGGCCAGGAGCTGGCAACGCCAATCGCCGTCGAGGTCGTCAGGCTCGGGCGCGTGGTTGAGCATGACGCGGGCCTTCGCGGCGAGGCCGGCCGGCGTTTGGGCGTCCATCGCGGTCACGAGTTCGAGGAACTGCATGGAGCGGGCGAAGGTGCCGGGCGGGGTATCGTGATCGCACGCTTCACACACCGCGATCGCCGCGCGCTCTTCAGTAATCGCCGCCTCGGCCAGCGGGATCAGAGCCGCATCGGGAGCCGCCGCGGGCCCGGCTTTCTGTGGGGGCGGTGCCACGACCCGCGGGCGGACGGAGGCGCCGGACAGCACTTCGAGATCCTGGACGATGCCGCGCCAGGCGGCGAGCGCCATGTCGGGTACCTCGTCCGCGACCGGGGGCGGCGCGGCCGCCTCTTCCTCCTCGCGTAACAGGGGTAGCTTGGCGCACAGGTCGGCGAGGCTCGCGCAGGGATGGGCCAGGATCTCGCGCTGGAGCATGAGCTTGCGCTCCGCCCCATCCTTTCCGTCCGAGCAGGCATCCACCCGATCGCGCAAGGCGCACCATTCGGCCGTCAGCGCCGCGAGCCCCGGATCCCAGGCAACAGCAGCCGGTGGCTCAGCACCGGGGAGCGCCCTGCCCCGCCAATCGACGCCCACGAGGCGGAACAGCGCGTTGCAGACGAGGCGGAGCAGTTCGCCATCCTGGCCACCGTTGTCCGGATTGTCCTCCCAGGAGTCGCTGCACGTCAGAGCGGCAGCGTGCGCCAGGACGAGGAGGCCGGCGAGCGACTCGGGCCGATGCACGAAGATCCGATCGGCGACGGCCTTCACGGTCCCGTAGAGGCGACGAGCCGTTTCCCACGCCTCTCTGCAATCCGGATCGGCGCTGGTGACCTCCGCGTCGCGATCATAGGCGAGGTAGGGGCGGGCGGCGGCTTCGAGCTCGGAGGCGAGAGCGAGGAGGGCGGCATCCGAATGAGCGACGACCGATAGCGTCGCCCCTGCGAAATTCGGTGCTTTCCCCATGACTATGGCAAGCGGGTTCATGCCGTACCTCCCCATGACCAGGCGTGAGGCTGTACGAAACGCACCGCATCGTCAACACAAAACGTACAGCTAATCGTCGGGCATCTCGTCCATGTTCCGGTTGTACTCGGTGACAGACATTCGAGCCCATGAACCTGCGGGCACAATCAGATCGATTTTGTGCACCGCGACCACGCTCACAGAGACCTGCCTTTGCCGAGCATTTGCCGAAAGGACAAATTCGCCGTCAAGCCCTGATCTGTGCGCAAATCGGATGTAGCTCTTCCCGCTGCGGGTATGAATTAAAACAAGCCTACCATCTTCAACCTGGGAACCAAGGGGGTCAATATCGGCTAAAACGAGATCACCTGGCGCAAATATACTTAGGCCAGCGTCGCTATCGACCTCCATTGCTATAAATTTAGTGCCAATACGGTGATTTATTTTTGCTACAGATCGCGCGGGCGATCTTATGTAGTCTGAACTGCCGAAATTTACACAGGTGTCATCCTTTATTAAGCCGGACACAAAGATGAATTCTCTTGCTTCTTTAGAAAGATCGCCCGGCAAACCCATTGCGATATAGCCGAACGGCACTCTAAACGCCCGTGCATATTTATCGATTACAGATATCTTCAGACCACGCTCGCCATTCTCATGGCTGCGATACGTGTTTTCGTTCCAGCCAAACGCTCTCGCCGCATCGGAAGCCGTCTCGAAGCCAGCCTTTTCGCGGCTGAGGATCAGCCTTTTTCTCATTTCCTCGCGGTGCGGAGGCAGTTCGCTCAAGGGGCGCTCCATGGGGTTGCAGCGCCATCCATAGCAATGCGTGCTGTACCTTTCGCCTTGACGGATTGCACCACGAAACGTACAGCGGCTCTATGCTCACGATCGAAGCGATATTTGCGAGCTGTGGAGGCCCAGCGGCTGTGGCGAAAGCCATCGGCGTAACAACCGAACACGCCGCATCTATGCGCCGTCGTCAATCCATCCCAGTAGCATATTGGCCCAGTATCGTTGAATTCAGTAGAAATTTGCCCCAACGCATAGATTACGAAAAACTTGTCGAAGCGCACGTCAGTAAGAAATCTAGCATTGCCCCGACCTCTATACACACGATACGGGGGGAAGCCTGATGCATAATTCGTCAGTATCCGGCTCCAATCAGCTCAAGAACAATCGCTGCGACCGCTCGGCGTCCGACCTCACTTACGTGCGGCCCATGCGCAAGATCGTCCAGCACGTTGACCATCCGCTCAAGCGCCTCGCGCTCTTCATGGCATCGGTCCGCCGGCCGCCCGCGCTCTCCCAAGCTGACGCGGCCGGCGGTCTCAAGGTGCAACCTCCGCAGGTAATCGAGTTCCATCGTTCCCGTCTCCCGCCGTGGTCGAAGGCATTCGACCACAGGAGCGCCCCCCCATGTCGGGAGAGTCATCCAAGAGCTCGGGAATCTCACCCAAGGGCGGTCACGGCATGATCGGCGCCAAGGCAGAGGCCCGCGAGCTCGTATCGCTGATCGCCGGCCCGGTCCGGCTGGGCGACAACGTGAAGGCTGTCTTATCCCGCGTGGCGGACGCTACCGGCCTCGGCGACCGCCGCGTGCGCGGGATCTGGAATGGGGAGGCACGGACGATCCGAGCCGAGGAAATGGATCGGCTTCGCGCGGCGGCGCGTCAGGCCCGCGCAGTCGAGGACGCCCAACATGAGCTCGTCACCCTCCGCGCCCGGATTGCCGCCTGTGAGGCCGCCCTTCGCCTTCCTGCCGAGGACCTGGCTGGCGCGTGCGCTGATGCGGTGGGCCCAGCGCCTAGCGTTGCGCATCGCCCCCTGGATCGCCCCGGACGCGGGCTGACCGTGCCGGCCGTGGGACGCCCCCTCACGTGACGGCCGGGGCGCTCATCGCCCCCGATTCAGTCGCCACTCCTACTCCACCCTCGGTTTGGTCCCGCACCCTCATGCCGTCGCGCCCGCCGCGCTACATGCCCCATGAGATCGAGCGCGTGCGCCGCTCCATGGAGGCCGACGCCGACCCCGAAGGGCCGTTTGTGGGGGATCGGCCGCTGGGCAAATTGCCCGCGCCGACAGGCCGTGTTCGGGACCGGGTAGGGGACATCTGCGGGGTCGGCCGACGCACCGTCGACAAGATTGCAGAGCTGTACGCCGCGGCCGGAGCGGATCCTTTGCGGGTCGGCCCGATCGTTGAAGCAATGAACCGTACGGGGAAGGTCGACGGCGCATACCGCCGCTTCCGGCGCATGCAGGACGAGGATCGCATCCTATCGCTGGCGCCGCGCGTCGGTCGCTTCCGCACCCTCGTGCTCGACCCGCCATGGGAAGACGAATCGGTCTCCGAAGGCCAGCGGCCGCCCTACGCGACCATGCCTCTGGCGGAGATCGCCGCGGTACCGGTGCCGGACTGGGCGGAGGATGGCAGCCATATTTACTGCCACGCGCCGGGACCGTGGGTGCCGATCGCAGCTAGGCTGATCGAGGGTTGGGGCTTTTCCTACAAGCAGCTGCTCACGTGGCGAAAGCCGCGGTGGTCCATGGGCAGGTATTTCCGGCCTACCACCGAGTACGTGGTCTTCGGAACGCGCGGCGGCCTGATGACCCGGCGGCAGGACGTATCCACCCTGTTCGAGGGCCCGGTCGGCCAGCACAGCGAAAAGCCGGAGGAGTTCTTTCAGCTCGTGCGAGCGATGAGCTTCCCGCCCTACGGCGAAGCTTTTCAGCGCCAAGCGCGTCCCGGGTTTGCAGATCTGTTCCCGATCGCCGCCGCTAGCGAGGCCGCCGAGTGAGGCCGCCGATCGCAGCGCACCTGCGCCGGCACACCCGGCCGATCCCGCGCGGACCTCCGCGCGCAGGCAAATCAAAGCTCGTGCTCTGCCGCGTCAGACGGACCCAAGCGCACCGCCGCGCCACACCCGTCATCGCAACTCGACAACCCCGCGCATCCGCGTCGGGGCGAGCGCTGAGACATTGCCCGAGCACCCGCCTGCAATCAACCGGCTCGACCGCCGCGCGGCACCCTCGCGCGCGGAGCGGCGAAGCCATGCCCGCGAGGTCCCCGTGTCGCCCATCATTCGCCGCGCCGTCTTTGGCGCCTCCACCATTCCGATATCCCGCGCTGCGATCGACGACCCGGATCTCTCGATGGGAGCGCTCGGCGTATACTGCGTCATCGCCGCGGCGGGGCGGCGCGTCGATCGCGGCCAGCTCCTAGAGCGGTTCGGAAGCAATCCTGCGCTGCTCGATGCCCGGTTGAACGCGCTGATGCGCGCCGAGCTGATCGAGGGAGGCGGCCGATGAAGGACGACAGGTCCATCATGACGAACATCCGCTGGGCCGGCCGGCAGCGGATCGCCAACGTCCCGGCCAAGAACGTCCTCAACGCGATCGCGACGTACGCGAACCGCGAAGGTCTGGCCCACCCATCCCAACGCGAGCTGGCCAACCAGACCGGCTACAGCGAGCGCGCGGTCCGCATGGCCTTGGCGTTCCTGGCTGGCGCGAACCCCGCAAGTGAGAAGTTCATCGAGCGCCGAGAACGGCGGCGCGGGAACGGCTCCCGGACGAGCGACGAGCTGAAGCTCCTGATCGGCGGGAGGCCTGACACCCGGCAGGAGGTGCCGGTTGTGAGCGCCGACGAGGCCCCAAACACCGGCACCACGTGCCAGACCCCCCGGAATCTCATGCCGACTTCACCGGCACCAGATTCCGGGCCCACTTCGTTCGAACAGCCAGAGGAACAGCCAAAAGAACATTCCGAGCCGGACGGCTCAGGCACCCGAAGGCCGGAGCCGGGCGCCAAGGCGCTCCTCTTTTCGGAAGGTCGACCTTCGCTGATGGCTCTCGGCCTGTCGGAGCGTGAGGCCGGCACGATGATCGGCCGATGGCTGCGCGATTCCGGCGACGACGCCGATCGCGTCCTCGACGCCATCCGGCGTGCCTGTGACGCCGCCCCCCACGACCCAAGACCGTGGATCACCGCCGCCCTCAAGAATGGCTCTCCGGAGGATGCGCACCATGGCGCAGGATCTTCAAGCTACCGTCGCGCCGCTGCTGCCGGTGCTGGATCTCGATCGTCCGACGTTTCTCGCATCGCAGCCGTCATGGCTCGTGTCGCGGATCGACGCGGAATCACGTTCGGAACACCGCAGGATCGTCCGGGACGCCACGGGCCGCCAGATCGGGGAGGTACGCACGCTCCCACGGTCCTTGATGCTCACTGGAGCGATGCGGGCGGTCCTGGGCCGGCGCATTGCGGAACTTGAGGCGGCGCTCGCCCCCGGGCCCGCCGAGGAGATCATGGAGCACGTCGCGCGGCTTCTCGGCCGGTACCTAGCCGGCAAGACCGAGGATGATCTCGCGATCCGGGCAGAGACGTACCTCGATGCCCTGGACGATCTACCGGCATGGACGATCCGCGAGGGGATCCGCCGGTGGTTCAAAGGCAAGTGCGGGGGCACGCCAAAGGACTACGACTTCGCGCCTTCTGAGGCGCGGCTGCACGGCGTCGCCGAGGGGATCGTCCGCGCGACGCAGGGGCAGGCGATCTGTTTCCGGCGCCTGCTGGCGGCTGAGGCCGAGCCGGAGATCTCCGATGCCGACCGCGCACGGCAAGCGGCCGAGCTACAGGCGCTGGCGATCGGTCTTCGGAGCGCCGAGGCCGATCGCGTCGCACAGGCGCGCCGCCCCGCGCAGGCTATGCCGCCAACCCGGGATCGGGCTTCGGTAGCGGCCGAGCTAGAGCAACGACGGGCGCGGCGGGAGGCGGATGCCGCCCAGTCGGAACTGGATCTGGCACCGGCACAGCCGCCGGCGGCTGTGGAGGCGTGAGGGTGAAGGGTGCGATCCGATCGGGCCGGACAGGCCAAGGGGCCCACGACCACGGCCGACGACGTACGTGCCTGGCTCGTGGCTTTTTTCACCGACCTGCCGAACGCGCCGGTCTACTCGGCCGGCCGCGGCCAGGCGGTGTTCGTTGACCTCGACAAAAGCCCGTCCGGCCTCGACTGGCCGCGGTTCACCGCCGACGTGCTCGGGCCCCGGAGCCGGGAGCGCTTATGGGTCCTGACCTGGGCTCGGTGCGAGGCGCGCCACCGCGCGATCGCCCGCGACCTAGCGAACCCACCCGGCGGCGGCTCCATCCGAGAGTTCTGTCGTGAGTTCGGGATCCATCGGGCGACCTTCGACCGGACCGTGGCCCGATCCATCTCCATCCTCGCCCGGGAATGGGATCGTCGGCGGATAGGTCTGAAACGGCCTCGTCCGGAGGGGCCGGACCCACCCGATATCATCGCCCCCGAACTGCGTTTGGAGCTGGCCGACGGTGGCGGTACCTCGGATCCGGAAGCTCGGAAGCGGTAGAAATTTTCCGCGCCCCGTTAGTACTACACAGTCCTAACGCTAGTGAGCATCCTGTTCAGAAAAGCCCTAACGCTAGTGTGCAAGGTCCTAACGCTGGCGTGATGTTAGATAACGCTAGTGAGCAGGGTCCTAACATCTGAGTGCTGTCTGCTAACGCTAGTTGGCGAGTTGCCATGACGCCATCGCAACTTGCCATACGGTCAGGGCGACGTCGCCATGGGGTCACGACGACCTGGCCATTCGGGCGGCCCCCGTGAAGGCTTCGACGCCGTCCCGCAGAGTATGCGAAGTCTGACATGCCCTGTGGATAACGTGTCGCACCTAACCACTTCGGTAGTGCGCTCCCTTGTGCCGCCATCGGCGAATGCAGTTAATGGATCGTTAAGCCTAAACGTCGGACTAGACAGACAAGGCTGCACCCTGCATATTCTGCGAATGGGTGCTGTTCAGGACCATCGCTCCGACTCCGCTGACGACGGATCGGCCCTTCGCGTGGACGCGATGGTCCGCGGCATCCTGAGCCTGCTCGAAACCCTGTCCCCGGCCGAGAAGCAGCTCGTCGTGCGTCGCGTGACCGATGCGCTCCGGCCGATCCGAACCCCAAATGCAGGCGACGTTCTCGGAGTCGTCGTCCAGTTGATGCCGCGCACCGGCACCTGGACGGTCGATGACCTCAAGAGAACGATCGAGAAGTCGGGCGTCGAGGCGAAGCCAAAAGAGATCTACAACGCTCTGGGCTACCTGACGCGCCGCAAACACATCCAGAGGATCTCTTACGGTCGGTACATGGTCGATGGCGCCATGATCGAGACTGCGGAGGATCTGGGCGAAAGCAATCGTTACGAGGAGGCATATCAGGAACAATCCTGACGCCTCGAATTTCGAGGTTTCACGCGCGCGCTCACGCGCGAGGAAGAATTGACCAGCGGATATAGAAAGACCGTCGAGGATTGCGGCCTCGACGGTCTGGAAGATCCGACCCGCACGACTAGTAGCCGGGCGCGGGACAGGCTGTACGACAGCGAACGCATAATGTCGTTCGTAGGCCCTTGGTCAAGCCCGGCTCTGACAGAGGAGCCACGCGATGGCTTGGAAAAAGTACGACCAGTTTGTCACCAAGGGCCAGGGCGCCTTGTTCGACCAGCTTTCCCCTCCGGGCACGGTCTGCAAGCACTCCGGCGTCTACCGCTGCGAGATCTGCGGGCATGAAGCGGTGTCGACTAAGGGACACGCGCTCCCTCCGCAGAACCACCACACCCATCCCAGCCGGCAGCCGATCCAGTGGCGGCTGACCGTCGCCTGCGCGCACGCGTAAGGAGGATCGGATGAGCACATGGGATGTCGCTCTCATCCGAGAGCAGGGTGTAAGCTTCGGGGTCGTCAGCGTCCGCGACAGCGTACTCAGCAGCCCGTCCGATCGGGATGGGCTGGTGCGGGCCTGGAGCTTTGAGCTGGGGGTGCCCGTCGTTCTGATAGGAGCACGAGATCACCGGCTTTACGGCCGGCCTGACATCGTGCGGTTCCTATCGACGAAGCATTCGTCGCAGTTCCCATGGCGGCGGATGACGTTAGCAGCCTGATCCCGCCGAGGAGCGCGAGTGCGCCCACCAGGGCCTCGAAAGCCTGGGCGCGCTCGCCTTCACCATGAGGGATGAGGACGTTCTCGCCGGCACCTACGTCGAGCAGAACCCCGCCCGATCCCTCGATCGTCACCCGCATCGCCAACCCTCGCACCGAACGGAGGGCCGATGCCCATCCTCAATTCGTCCGCGATCGCACGCGCTGAGTACGACCCGAACACCCGTAGAATGCAAATCTGGTTTCGGGGCGGAATGCACGCGTACGACTACTTCAACGTGCCGGAGAGCGTCTACCAGGGCCTGATCCAGGCTCCCTCCGCAGGTAGTTACTACGCCCGCTATATCAAAGATTATTTCCGATATTTTTGAGGATACAATGGCTTATCAGGCTACAGTTATACCAGTAATGATCGCATCACCGAGCGACGTTATGGCTGAAAGGGCCATCGTTCGAGACGTCATCAACGATTGGAATTACGTTAATTCGCAAACTCGAAGCGTGGTTTTGATGTCAACGGGATGGGAAACACATTCCGCACCTGAACTTGGCACAATGACCGCACAAGAGCTTATAAATACGAGAATACTTGAGCACTGCGACCTGCTCATCGGTGTTTTCTGGACACGACTTGGTACACCCACCGGAAAGGCGGCGAGCGGGACAGCCGAAGAAATTCAGCGTCACATAGAAGCAGGCAAGCCCGCACTAGTGTATTTTTCCTCTGCACCGGTAGTTCCGGACAGTCTCGACCAAGACCAATACGCCGCATTGAGAGCTTTCAAAACTTGGTGTCAGCAGCGCGGCCTAACACAGCCCTTCAGCGACACAACACAATTCCGAGACCTGCTTGTTAAACAGCTTGGAATAACCCTTAACCAGCACGAGTATCTAAGGAGCTTAATAGGCCCTTCTCTGGGCGAGAAAGAACCTGAGCAATCGCGCACGCGAGAGGTCACTATATCTGGAGACTGTATCGACCTGCTGTTAGCAGCTGCGGATGATCGAAATGGGTCGATAACCAGGATGTCTGCCTTAAACGGCGTGTCGATATTTGCGAACGGAAAATCATTTGTTGAGGAGCGCGACAGGCGATCCGAGGCTAGATGGGAAGCTGCGCTCGAAGAATTGGAGAACTATGGCTTGGTGCGCGATGCTGGTCATAGCAGATCGATATTTCAGTTGACCGCGAGTGGTTACAAGGCGGCTGATCAGGCGAAGGCTAAATTTGCCGATCAAACCATGGCACACGAAAATGAGAGCGACGCCACAGGCTAAACTGCTTTGAAGGCGAGTAGGCCGCAGCCCGGACCGTGAAGCCCTGGCGCGGCACAAGCCGCCGAATGGAGTGAAGGGGCTGTGCGGGGCGCATAGCCGCCGGGCGGCCTATTCGGTCGGGAAGTCGGGGGTGGCCTTGCCCTCCTTGCGGAGGTTCCAGCGCCGGCGCAGCTCCTCCTGGGCATTCCCCATGCCCCTGTTCCACTCGGCCTGGCACATCCTGTCGATCTCGCCTGGCAAAGTCATCGTGGCGGCTCGCGTCGCTATCTTGGAGAAGGCGTTCGAGCCCTGTTGCTTGATGGCCAGGCAGAACGCGCTCATGTCGGCGACCGCATCCTCGCGGGACACCACGCTCTTCAGGCGCTCGTCCAGGTCGATCTCCGCCATGTGCGCGAGGGCGACGGACCGGCGGCGATCGGCCTCTTCCTTCGAGATAACCGTGCCGTCACCGCCGCCCGCGGCGACCACGTTGGCGATGGCGCGCTCGATGCGCCATGCCATCACGTCGGCGATGCAGATTTTCCACGCCTTGCCGGTCGCGCGGTCGGCGCGCTCGACAGCCGGACAGCCCTGCGATAGCCATGTCTGCAGCGTGGTTTTGTTCACCCCCAGCAGGCCAGCGACCTCCATAAGGCTATGCGTTTGCATGTGAATTTCCTCTACGGCCCGGGCCGAGGGTGGTGGTGGTGAGTGGTGTTTCAAAATTTCTCAGAGGGTGAACTGGTGGGTCCGAATTTCCCTCACCCGCCCTCCGGAAGGACCCTGGATTTGGCTGGGTTGGGGTGGTCGCGGGGAGGGTCAGGCGGCCGTCAGCGGGTCTACGGCGAGCGACAGCAGGTCCTCACGCATGCCCTGACGCGCGGCGTCCAAGCGGCCTCGGAAGCGCTCTACGTGCGGCTCCAGGCGTCTCGTGCGGGCCGCTATGTCTACGAGGCGATCGGCGGCCATCTCCTTCGCCGGCACGTCGAAGGGCCAGCGGCGGAACAGGAGACCGCGCACGATGGCGCGGTCCGTCTCGTCGAGCGTCTGAATGTCCATGGGCGCTCCTACTGGAGAGTGCGGGTCGCGGCAGGGCGAACCGCGAGCGCGAACAGGTCGAAGGCCGAAGCCAGGGTCCGAGTCTGGGCTACCGTCAGCACCTCGCCGTAGCCGATCGCCCACACGGCCATGGCGTCGGGCCGTGCGCTGGCGATGAGGGGCAGGGCCGCCACGTCCTGGAGGGGCGCGGCGGCATTGTGGATCAGGCTGATGACGGCGTTGATCGCCGGCGTCTGGTCGTCGTCGGGCACCTCATCGTCGTCGCTCATCGGCCGAGTAGGAACCCCTTGCGAACGGTACGGCGGGCCATCTTCGCTCCCGCCTCACGGTCGGCCGCCACGCGTGCCTTGGTGTCGCGCGCCGACTTCCGCTCGCCGGTCGGCGTCGCCCCTCGCAGCCGCTGCACCTGAGCCAGAGCCCGCTCGTGCGAGCTGACGGCGCGCTTCGGTACCGGCTTGCCGAGAAGGCGGGCCGCCATCGCCTGGCCGCGCTCGAAGTCGGTCGGCGGCTTGGGCTTCGGTGCCGACCTGGTGTTGTGAGCCGAACGGATCTGAGAGCCGGCATCCGCCGGCACGGGGACGGCGCTGATCTCCAGCGGTTCCCAATCGGTGACGAGCTTCAGGGGTACGTCACCATCCTGCTCGATCGTCTCGATGCGGTGGGTCCAGTACCCGACGCTGACGTTCCGGATCACGCCCTCGCGGATCTTGGTCACGATGTCAGCGACGTCGCGGGCGCGGGAGAGCTGCACCAGGCAGACACCCTTCCCGTCCTCGATCCGGGCCGAGCCTCGCACCACGCTTCCGACGACTCGGGAGCATTCGGAGGCGTCGTGGGTGTCGATGAACGGCGCGCCTGCATTCAGGCGGTCGAGCCGTACGGCGCCGTCGTCCAGCGACAGCTCCTCATCGTACTCTTCGCCGTCCCAAGGGTCGTAGCGGCGAACCCGGGCGCCGGTCGTCCATACGACCTCGATCGTGTAGGCCTCCGCATCGAATGAAGCGGAGCGGAGGCGGGCGTTCCGGTGACGCGTCTTGTGATTGGCCATGGTCAGATCCTCCCGCCGATGTGCGCCATGGAGCGGGGCGCACCACCACCGAGCGGCGGGTTGGCCAGGCTCGGCGAATGTTGGTGGAAGCTGTTGAAGGTCGGGCCGGGCGGCGCCAGGAAGCCGGGATGCGGCGTCCAGAAGGGCGCGTCGGCAAAGCCGAGGCCTGGCAACGCCACCAGGTGGCGCAGGGGCACGTGCGGGATCGCCGGCACGCCCGGGGACGTCATCTCCTCGCTGCGCTCCTGGCGCTCGTAGTCAGACGGGTCGCCGATCCGCTGATACACCTCCTGCTTGGTGACCTTGCTGACCCAGACGTGCCGCTTGAACTTGCGAGTGGTCGGCCGGACCTCGGCGCGCCCGCGGAACGGCTCGAACTCCATGGAGATCAGCGCGGCGTGGTCCGGTAGCCGGGCATTGGCTGCCTCGACTTGCTGGCCGATCTCCGTCGTGCGCGCCAGCAGCTCGGTCAGCTCGCGGGCGAGGCGCGGGTATTCCTCGCGGTAGAGCCGGGCTGCCTCCTCGGCCGCCGTCCGGGCGGCGTCGTAGGACTCCCGGCGGGCGGCCTGGTCGGCGGCGTAGCGCTCGGCCGTATCCAAGGCCTCATGCTCGGCCACGAGCTTCGCGCGGCGGTTGGCGTCGACCTCCCCTGCGATCCGAGCGCGACGGATCCGAGCGTCCAGCGCCTCGATCGCCGCGATGTCGCCGGCGTCGATCAGCGCGGGACGCTCAGCCTCCAGCTCGGCGAGCATGGCGGCGCGCGGGTGGGCGGCTTCGTCCAGCGCCGCGATCTCGGCGAGGACGGTGGCGGCCGTGCGGATGGGCGCAGCCTTCGATTGGGTTCTCATGGGATCTCCGGAGCGTGATGGCGGGACGGTCGGCGACCGATCATTTGCCGGTCGGCACCTCGTCCGGGATCAGCTCCAGGACCTCGCCGCCGAAGCGGTCGATGATCCGGTCGGCCTCGTCGGCCTCCAGCACGATCTCCGTGCCGGGCGGGGCGTAGAAGGCTACGGGCATGCCGTAGCCGGCATGCTCTCCGTCCGTGACGGCAACGGTGACGTTCGCGGTGATGCGCTTCTTCGGCATGACGATCTCTCAGCTGTGATGATGCGGCTCGCGCACGGCTTGTCCCCCCGTGACGAATGTCGACGCGAGGCGGGGAGCCATGCTTTCCGTTGTTCGAGGGGGCCGCTTGCCCCGTCAGAGAGCGCCTCGCGCCATCTCTTCCCGGCCGTTCGGCCGGATCTCTGTCGCTACACGCCGAGGAACCGTGCCGAACTCTCGGACGGACGGGCATGCAGGTATCTGCTGGTGGTGCTGACGCTTACGTGGTCGAGCGTCGCCTGCACTCTTCAGCGAAATGAGCCATGCAAAGCCTATGTCTCAGCGAGCCATGCACTGCATGGCCTACTGCCGTGGGGGCCCGTGCCGCATCTCAT
Source organism: Methylobacterium sp. WL1 (assembly GCF_008000895.1). NCBI lineage: Bacteria > Pseudomonadati > Pseudomonadota > Alphaproteobacteria > Hyphomicrobiales > Methylobacteriaceae > Methylobacterium > Methylobacterium sp. WL1. The sequence goes on from NZ_CP042823.1 coordinate 1,503,136, forward strand.
TCCAGCGACCGACCCGGTTCGCAGGAGGAAGACGATGACGGAAGACGAAGGGCGCAAGATGCTCGCGGATCTGATTGAGCAGGAGGACTTCGAGGACGACGATCCAGAGGGCGATGGCGGGGCGGATACAATCCTCGATCCGCACAACATGCCGGTCGACGATGTCATACGCGAGCTGCAGCGCCGTGGCGTGACGATCGAGACGTTCGACTAGGAGCAGGGGCTCTCCCGGCCAGGGCTTGGGCGACCTACAGGAAGCCCTTGCCCGCATGATCCTTGAAGGCCTGCGCGCGGCGATCGTACGTCGCCAGCGTCTCCAGCTTCACGTGCCGAGTGACGTGCGTGATCTTCAGCAGGTCAGCGCCCGCCTCGAGCGCGCTGGTCACGAACCCCGCCCGCAGGCTGTGGCCTGAGAACAGGTCCGGATCCAGCCCGGCCGCGGCGGCGCGATCCTTCACCACCTGAGCGACCGAATGCGCGCTGATCGCCACCGCGCCAACTCGACCGCCCTTCGCGATGGGGCGGAACACTGGGCCCGTCCGGATCTCGGCGGCCGACAACCACGCATCGAGGGCCTGGACCGGCCGGAGCCGCGAGCCGGCCGGCACGGCGACCGTCTGCCCCTCGCCGGCCTGGTCCGTCTTCGAGCGCAGGATGTGGATCACGATGCCTTCGGGCGCGCGCTCCAGGTCCTCGACACGCAACGCCACCAGCTCGGAGCGCCGGAGCGCCGCCGCGAAGCCGATCGCCAGCAGGGCGCGATCCCGCTTGCCGATTAGCGTGTCCGGGATCTTCTTCAGCATCCGCTTCAGCAGCTCGGCCGTCACAGGCGCCTTGCGGTCGGCCTTCGAGCCGAGGCGCCGCCGGATGCCACGCATGGTGTTGCGGATCGCCTCGGTGCTGGTGGGCGGCTCGTGGCCGGCGGCGCGGTGGGCGCACGCTAGCGCGGCCACGTGCAGGCTCATGGTCGACGCCTTCCGGCCCTCGCCCGCCATGTGCCCGAGGTAGGCGGCTACAGCCTCGACGCTGGCCGGAAACGGGTCGGCGATGCCCGTGGAGCGGCACCAGGCGCAGAACGCTGAGAAGGCACCACGGTAAGCCTCGACGGTCCGCTCGGCCTTCGAGGCGCCGGCGAAGGCCTTGGCCGCGGCCAGAGCCTCCTCGAACGCCGGGCTGTAGACGACGAGTTCGGCGCGCGCGTGCTCATCCGGCGCGACCGCAATCGGCACGTTCATGGGCGTCTCACGGTGGCAGGAAAGACGGTCGGCGAGGCTGATTTTTAGTTACGACAATGGGATTTAGAGGGGGCAATACTGTCTATGCGGATGGGTTCGTGCAGACACGCAAAAACGAAAACTGGAAAAGGGACGCCCCGCGAGTCGGTTCGGCTGCGGGGCGTCATGGTCCAGGACGATCGAGCGTCGGGGAGTTGCCGTCGCGCACGGCCGGGCGGCCCGGGCGCGGAGCGCCGGGCGGCAAGGGCCGGATCAGGACGGTAAAGCAGGCGGTGCGCGTGGATCGCGTCTTGGCCTCACGGGTCCGTGAACGGAGCGGTGAGGGGCCTGCGGGCATGAAAAAGCCCCGCGCGGTGTTCCGCCGGGGCTGCTGACCTACTGGGTCGCCTAAGAACTACCGCAAGCGGTAGTCCCGGTCCAGTGCCGAACCGCTGGGCGCAGTTCGACTCAAGTGTCCTACGTCAAGCGATAAACCGCAGTCAATGGCGGCTGGGCGCACGTCCCGTGACCCTGAATTTTTACATCAGAACCGCCGACAGCGCTACCCGGCTCGATGGTCATGCTTTCGACCGCAAGATGGTAGAGTGGCTAACTATGTAGCTCCGCCCGATCTCGACGCAGCCCTCGTCGACATCCCAGCGTACGATCGCCTCGCCCCGCCGATTGTTAGTCGGCGTCGATGTCATCAGCGGCGGTGCCGTCGACCACGCGTCGTAAGCGCAGCGCCATTGCCTGCATCAGCTTTGAGGCAGCACCAGCTTGCCAGAGAAGCAGGCACCTAAATTTACCTCCGCCCGTCACTTAAGTTGCCTTGCCGCCGCGGTATCGATCAATCTGCGAATTTTCGCTTCGCTTCGGCTGAGCCAGACAGCTGCTGTTTGCAACTTGCGTGTTAATTTACAACGGCATATCGGCTCTGCCGATCGGATGTGGGACAGCAGGATCGAGCGAGGCAGATGATGTTGTGGGGAAACAAAAAAGAAGCAAAGCTGCCGACATATCGGCTCGCAAATGAACTTAAGTCGCCGGAATTTCAAAGGGCTGCAGCCAAATCAGCGCGTGATCGACGCAGCCTCATCTCAATTGGCGTCATAGATGACGAGCCATTTTAACCGCGCCAAAATCTTGAGAATGTAGGCTACAAAGTATCATTACTGAATGATCCAAGCAATATTGATGTCGTAAAACCTCATCAGATAGTACTCTGCGATCTTCAGGGAGTTGGCCAGTCACTCGATCGAAAAAGGCAGGGATCCTTTCTTATTAGAGAGATAAGGTCCAACTATCCAGACAAATATGTGGTCGCCTATACCGGTGGAACCATGAATTCGAGCATCATTCGTGACTCGAACCAAGCGGCTGACGCCTTCTTGAAGAAGGACGTCGATATCGAGACGTGGACAGATAAACTTGATAGTATAATTGGAAATCTTGTAGATCCTTTTAAAGTATGGTCTCGCCAAAGATTGGCATTGGTAGACAGAGAGGTGGATACTTTCACAATACTGCAGCTCGAAGATGCGTTTGTACGGTCAGTCGCCGATCGTGAAGATCCAAGTCAGTCCAAGTTGGCTGAGCTCATCAAATCAGATCGGATCAGCGGTGACGTGCGCGCAATAATCCAATCGCTGCTAGCATCAGCTATCTTCAAGGTACTCGTGGGATAAAGATGTACGCTTTACCTGTTATTACCGTCAGAGCAGGAAGGACGCAGCTTTTTCAAGGCCTTCTTGTTCAACTTCCGATAGAATTGACCTCAAGCGCTCAACTCAACTTCTACGCCAACATGACGAAGAAGGGCTGGGGCACATGTCCACAAGGCTATTACGTTTACGTAGACGATAGCTCGGACGGAACAAGATTTGTGATGCCAGGACTAATGATAGAGGGACTAAAAAATTCGAAAAAGAATTTTCATATACAAAAAGTCACGCACACGAAAGAAGCCATACAAGCTTATGCAAAGTCTATTACTGATCAAGCTGACACAATTGAAAAACAAAAAAACTCTGAAATTTCTTTGCTGATCCACGATCTCCGTGCACTCTCTTCTGCTATTTATAATTCGGCAGAGGAGGCAAGGAGCGCCGCAATAAACGGCGATTTTAGTACATGCAATACTAGAGTTGAAACAGTTATTGCAACTCACACCATGCTTTCAATACGCATTGATATGTTGGACGTTTCCACAAATCAGATAACATTAGCCACCGCTGATCTCATACCTGTTTTTAAGAAGCTTGATAAAGTAGTCAGATGTTTTCGGCCTAAAGCATCTGCTCGCAACATATCTCTCAGTCTGCGTTCTTTAACAGGATTTTCCAACTCTAAGATTTATGGGCCTGCCATTTTTGAGCTGGTAGCATACTCCATCATTGATAATGCCGTGAAGTATTCAGCGGACGGCAAGTCTATATTTGTCGAAATTGAGGACCAAGATCGAGACGTTATCATACGGATTAAATCAATGGGTCCCATGATTGCGCCTGATGAGCGACGGAAAATTTTCAACCGCGGGTATCGTGGGGCTTTTGCTGTTAGCTCTGGGCAGGCCGGCACAGGTATCGGTCTAAGTTTGGCGCAGGAACTGGTAGAGAATTATTTTGACGGCGTGATCACTGCACATCAAGACAACGTAGCTCAACTTATTAATGGCTTTTCGTACTTTGAAACAACATTCGAAATAGTTGTGCCCCGTGATGGATGATTTGAAAACTGAGATCTATGTGCCGGATTAGCAAACCATCATCCTGCTGGCTGTTGGCGCAAGCCCGGTCCAGCAGGAACGTTTGCAAGCCTTTCCAAGAACTTAGTCTTGAGGGGGACTTAGAGCGCCTAACAGAACCGTCTGATCTGGTTGAGAGTGATGAGGCTGGCGGCGAGGCTCGTGAAGGCCTCGTAGATGTCTGCGCGTCGCTCGTAGCGGATGGGCAATCGACGGAATCGGTTGAACCAAGCGTGGGTGCGCTCCACGACCCAACGATGACGACCGAGTTTCTCGCTGCTCTCGATGCCCCTACGTGCGATGCGCGGCACGATCCCCCGCACCCGGCACTCCTGGCGGCGGGGTCTGGCATCGTAAGCCTTGTCAGCGTGCAGCTTGTCTGGACGACGTCGCGGTCGTCCGCGCCGACCGCTCCGCACAGACGGGATGGCATCGAGGGTGGCCGCCATCATGACGGTGTCGTGCCGGTTGGCACCGCTCAGGCAGAAGCCGAGCGGCGTGCCGCGCGCGTCGGTGACGAGATGGCGCTTCGTGCCCGGCTTGCCCCGATCCGTCGGGTTCGGGCCGGTGGCAGGCCCCCCTTTTTGGCCGGGACAGACGCGCTGTCCAGGCAAGCCCGGCTCCAGTCGATCTCCCCTGCTGCGTGCAGGCGCTCCAGCAACACGTCATGCAGACGGCTCCAAACGCCCGCCGCCTGCCAATCCCGCAGTCGCCGCCAACAACTCATGCCGGAGCCGCAGCCCATCTCGGCCGGCAGCATTTCCCACGGCAGCCCCGAGCGCAGCACGAACAGGATGCCCGTGAGTGCGGCCCGCTTCTCAATTGGACGACGCCCGCCCTTCGGACGCGGCCGAGGCGGCGGGAGGAGCGGCGCGATCTCATCCCAGAGATCATCGGGGAGAAGCAGTCTGGCCATGCCAAACCAACGCTGAAAACCAAGCTCGGTGCCGTTCTGTTAGGCGTTCTTAAACCGATCGTCGACTTCCGAAGGGGTTCAGGCGGCCTCCGCCGCCGCTCCCGTCATCAACCCGGCCACCAGCGTGTAGGTCTCGGTCCAGGCCGCGCGGACCTCCGGGGTGAAGTCCGGGCCGAGGCCCTGCTCCAGGGTCCACAGCAGCGCGGCGCCGACCGGGGCGTAGTGGGCGGCCTGGGTGCCGTAGGCCACGTGCTTGCGCCCGAGATCCCGGATCGCCGGGGCCACGGTCTCCGGGTGGCCGAGATGGGCCACCGCCAGGCCCAGCATGGCCATCAGCTTCTTCTTCTGCTCGGCCATGTCGTCGGGGAAGAGCGGGCGGACCTCCGGGGCGATCTCGAACAGGCGCCCGTAGAACAGGTCGGCCGCCGTCCCGGCGATCGGCCGCACCTTCGCGAAGCTGTCCTGGACGAGCCTGACCTGTTCGGGCGTCATCGCATCCCCTGCCACCGCCTTCATCGCTGGTCGGCAGTATACCTGATTCGGTCGGCCAGAACCAAGATCAGGCCGCCTCGGGGGCGGCTCCGACGATCTGGCGGGCCTGCAGCATGGTCATCGGCTCGCCGAAGGCCGGCCCGAGGGCGTATTCGCAGCCGAGCCCGGCCAGCGCCTGCGCGTCGCTCTCCGATTCGCAGCCCTCCGCCACGATGGCGAGGTTCAGTTCGCTCGCCATCCGGACGATCGAGCGCAGGATCGCGGTCTGGCCGGTGCCGATCTGGCGCACGAAGGTCGCGTCGACCTTGATCGTGTCGAACGGGAAGCGCTGGAGGTAGGACAGGGCCGAGTAGCCGGTGCCGAAATCCGACAGGCACAGGCCGGCCCCGAGGTCGTGGATGCGGGCCAGCATCTGGGCGGCGTATTCCGGGTTCTCCATCACCAGGCTCTCGCTGAATTCCAGCTTGAGCGAGCCGGGCAGCGCCCCGGAGCGGGCCAGCACGGTTTTTACGTCGTGCAGGAGGTCGTGGCGCAGGAGCTGGCGCGACGACAGGTTGCAGGCCGCGAAGATCGGCGGCTCGACCTCGAGGGAACGCTGCCAGGCGGCGAGTTCCAGGGCGGTGCGCTCCAGGGCGAAGATGCCGAGGTTGACGACGAAGCCGCTCTCCTCGGCGAGCGGCATGAAGGTCGAGGCCGGGATGCGGCCGAGCTTCGGGTGGTCCCAGCGCAGCACGGTCTCGAACCCCGCCACGGTGCGGTCCTCGAGGCGGACCACCGGCAGGAACAGCACCCGCAGCTCGTTGCGCTCGATCGCCTTGCGCAGGTCGCTCTCCAGCATCAGCCGGTCGGAGCGGTCGGTGCGCATATGGGCGCGGAACACCTCGATGCGGTCGCCGCCGTTGCGCTTGGCCTGGATCATGGCGATCTCGGCGCTCTTGAACACCTCGTCGCGCTTCAGGTTCGCCCCCGCCTCGTAGAGCGCGAGCCCGATCGAGACGGTGAGGAAGATCTCCCGGTCGGCATAGGTGATCGGCGTGGCGATCGCCCGGCGGATCATCTCGGCAAACGCCAGGATCCGGTCGGGGTCGCGCTCGGACAGCAGGATCACGGCGAATTCGTCGCTGGTGATCCGGGCCAGGCTGTCCTGCGGCCGCAGCAGGCGGCCGAGCCGGCGGGACAGGGTCAGCAGGATCGAATCGCCCGCCGACAGGCCGATCGCGTCGTTGATGCCCTTGAACCGGTCGACATCCAGCACGATCACGGTCGGCTTGAGCCGCTGGTCCTGGCCGGCGAAGGCCAGAGCCGCGTCCAGGCGGTCGCCGAACAGCTCGCGGTTGGGCAGGCCGGTCAGGCTGTCGTGCACCGCGTCGTGGAGCAGGCGCTCCTCGGCGGTCTTGATCTCGGTGACGTCCGCGATGGTGCCGACCACGCGGATCACCTCGCCGTCGGCGCCGATCACCGGCCGCGCCTTCAGCCGGTACCAGAAATAGGTGCCGGCGGCCGAGCGCAGGCGGAAATCGTGGACGATGCGCCCGCGCCGCTCCTCGATCACCGTGTCGAGGGCCGCCGAGTAGCGCTCCACGTCGAACGGGTGGAGCGTGCCGAGCCAGTTCGTCGCCGGGCCCTCCAGGGTGCCCCGGGGCAGGCCGAGCTGCGCCTCGATCTCGGGGCCGGCGAAGACCCGGTCGGCCGGCACGTCCCAGTCGAACACCACGTCGCCCGCGCCGGTGAGCGCCAGCGCCCGCCGCTCGGTGTCCGACACGAGGGCATGGCTGAGGCCGCCCCCCGCGAAGGCGTGCTGCAGCACCGTGAAGCCGATCAGCATCACGATCAGCACCAGGCCGCCGATCAGCGCCGGCTGCACCAGGTCGCTGCCGATCTGGCCGGTGACCGCGAAGCCCGCCGCCGTCACCCAGACCACCAGCAGCAGCCAGGTCGGCACCAGCAGGATCGCCCGGTCGTAGCCGTTATGGGCGGCGAGGTAGACGATCAGCAGCAGGCCGATCCCCGCCACCGCGGCGATGGAGATGCGCGCCACCCCCGCCGCCACCGGCGGGTCGAACACCGCCAGCCCGACGAGGCCCGCCAGGAAGGCCAGCCAGAAGAACGCCACGTGACTGTAGCGCACGTGCCAGCGGGCGAGGTTCAGGTAGGCGAACAGGAACACCAGCAGCGTCGCCCCGAGCACCGCCTCGGCGGAGGCCCGGTAGACCCGCTCGGCCAATTCGGTGACGGGGAACACCCGCTGCAGGAAGCCGAAATCGATGCACGCATAGGCCAGCACCGACCAGGCCAGGGCCGCGGCGGCCGGGAAGATGATCGCACCCTTGACCACGAACACGATGGTCAGGAACAGCGCCAGCAACCCGCTGATGCCGATGATGATGCCCTTGTACAGGGTCAGCCCGGCGGTCTTGCGGCGGTAGGCGTCCTGATCCCACAGGTGCAGCTGGGGCACGTTGGGGCCGCGCAGCTCGGCGACGTAGGTGACCGTGGTGCCGGGATCCAGCGTGATCGTGAACTGGTCGGCCTCGGGGTTCTCGTCGCGCTCCGGGCGGATGCCCTGGCTCGCCGTGATGGCGGCGATCCGCGAGCCGCCGAGATCGGGCCAGATCACCCCGGAATCCACCAGCCGGAAATGCGGCGCCACCAGGATGCGGTCGATCTGCTCGTCGGTGTCGTTGGTGAGGGCGAACACGATCCAGTCCGGCCGGGCGCCGGCGTCCCGCGCCTTCACGACGATGCGGCGGACGATGCCGTCCTTGCCGGGCGCCGTGGAGATCTGGATCAGGTCGCCGTCCGAGCGGTAGCGCTCGATCGCGGTGGTCAGGTCGATCACCGGCGCGTCGAGGGTGACGCGCACCGCCTCGACGGCTTGAGCCGGCCCACACAGCGAGAGGGCACCGACGAGGCCGCCGACCAGGGTCAGGAGGAGGGCGAGGATGCGCAAGGGTGTCTTGAGTTCCGGCCGTGCGAGCTTCGGCATCGGCCACCCGGGCGGCCGCGATCGAAAGGAAGGCCCCGGCCCCGGGGCAGCCGCCCCGGTCCGGATCCGGACTCCGCGGATCGCGCCCCTTTGCGGCCAAATCAAGTTGGGCGGGGCAGGGGGCGTCGTTGCGGGGCCCGAACAGGGCGTCTCAGAGCCTGTCCGGCTCGGAGTGTCTTAACCCTCACCGTGGCTGGCGCGCGCGGTCGGGCGCCCCAACGGAGGCTCAAGCCCCCCGAAGCGCGGCGGCGATCCGGTCGAGGGCGGGCAGCTTGCGGATCGGGCCGATCGCCGCGAGCGTCGGGGCGCCCTCAAGCATCGCGGCCGCGGCGGCCCGCACGTCCGCCACCGTGACGGCGTCGACCTTGTCGATCACCTCGCCGGCCGGGATCACCCGGCCCCAGGCCAGGATCTGGCGGGCGTTGCGCTCGATGCGGCCGCCCGGCGTCTCCAGCGCCGAGAGCAGCGACACCTTCAGCTGCGCCTTGGCACGGGCGATCTCGGGCTCGGCGAGGTCCCGGGCGGCCCGGGCCGTGGCCGCCAGCGTCACGTCGACGAGCTCGGGCAGGTCCGCCCCCGCGGTCCCGGCGCCGATGCCGAACAGGCCGCAATCGGAGAACGGCCAGTGGAAGGCCTGGATCTCGTAGGCGAGGCCGCGGGTCTCGCGCACCTCCTGCCACAGCCGCGAGGTCAGGCCGCCGCCGAGCACCTGCGCGAACATGTGCAGCGCGTAGTAGCCGTCGTCCCGGAACGACAGGCCGGGCAAGCCGATCACGACGTTGGCCTGTTCGAGCTTGCGCGGCATCCGCCGCTCGCCGCCGCCGTAGAGCCCCGGCACGCCGCGGGCGCCGCCTGTGCCGGCAGGGCGCCGAAATGGCGCTCGGCCGCCTCGACGATCGCCTCGTGGGTGACCGCGCCGGCCCCGGCCACGACGATCCGGTCCGGCGTGTATTCCCGGGCGAGGTAGGCGCGGATGCCGGCCTCGTCGAAGCTCCGGATCGTCTCGGGGCGCCCGAGGATCGGCCGTCCGACCGGCTGGTCCGGGAAGGCGGCCTCCGTGAAGGCGTCGTAGACCACGTCGTCCGGGGTGTCCTCGACGGCGGCGTATTCCTGCAGGATCACGCCCTTCTCGCGGGCGAGCTCGCCGGCATCGAACACCGAATCGGTGAGGATGTCGCCGATCACGTCGAGGGCGAGGCCGGCATCCTCGCCGAGCACCCGGGCGGTGTAGCTCGTCCCCTCCGTGGAGGTGGCGGCGTTGATCTCGCCGCCGACATTCTCGATCTCCTCGGCGATCCTCTGGGCCGAGCGCGTGCGCGTCCCCTTGAACGCCATGTGCTCGATGAGGTGCGACAGCCCGGCCTCGTCGGCGCGCTCGTTGCGCGAGCCGGCCCCGACCCAGACGCCGACGCTGGCGGTCGCCACCCCGGGCATCGGCTCGGTCACCACCGTGACGCCGTTGGCGAGCCGCGTGGTGCGCAGGGACGGGGAGGCGGCGTGCGTGGAGAAATGCTGGTTCATCGCGGGCTCAGGCACCCTTCGTGATGCGGGCGCGCGCGCGGATCAGCCGCTCCACGGCGGCCTGATCGTTGGCCACCGGGGTCATGCGCTCGGGCCGGTCCATGAGGTCGGCGAGGTGCGGCGGCAGGGGCGGGCGCAGGCCGCCGGTGGCCTTGGCGACCGCGTCGGGGAATTTCGCGGGGTGCGCCGTGGCCAGGGCGACGACGGGGGTCGCGGGATCCCGCTCCAGGAGCCGGCGGCCGGCGCGCACCCCGATGGCGCTATGGGGATCGAGCACGATCCCGGTGGCGGCCTGGGTCAGGGCGATCTCTTCCATCACGTCGGGCTCCGGCACCGCGACGGCGTCGAACTCGGAGCGGATTGAGGCCAGGATCTCCGGGCTCAAGGAAAAGCCGCCGGACTGCTTCAGCCCGGACATCAGCCGCGACAGCGCCGAGGCGTCGCGGCCGAGCGCCTCGAACAGCAGCCGCTCGAAGTTGGACGAGATCTGGATGTCCATGGAGGGCGAGGTCGTGGGCACGACGCCGCGCAGCGCGTAGGCGCCGTGCTCCAGGGTGCGCACCAGGATGTCGTTGGCGTTGGTGCCGATCATCAGCCGCTCGATCGGCAGCCCCATCCGCTTGGCGACCCAGCCGGCGAGCACGTCGCCGAAATTGCCGGTCGGCACCGCGAAGGAGACCGGCCGGTGGGGGGCGCCGAGCGCCACCGCGCTGGTGAAGTAGTACACCGCCTGCGCCGCGACCCGGGCCCAGTTGATCGAGTTGACCCCGGACAGGCGCACCGAATCGGCGAAATCCGCGTGCTGGAACAGGGCTTTGACCAGGTTCTGGCAATCGTCGAAGGTGCCGTCCACGGCGAGCGCGTGGACGTTCTGGGCCGGCACCGAGGTCATCTGCCGCCGCTGGACCTCCGACACGCGCCCGTGCGGGTAGAGGATGAAGATGTCGACCCGGTCGAGGCCCCCGAACGCCTCGACGGCGGCCGAGCCGGTATCCCCCGAGGTCGCGCCCACGATGGTGGCGCGGGTGTCGCGCTTGGTGAGCACGTGGTCCATCAGCCGCCCGAGCAGCTGCATCGCCACGTCCTTGAAGGCCAGCGTCGGCCCGTGGAAGAGCTCCAGCAGGAACAGGTTGTCGTCGAGCTGGGTCAGCGGGCAGACCGCCGGGTGCCGGAAGGTGGCGTAGGATTCGTCGATCATCCGGTCGAGATCGGTGTCTTCGATCTCGCCATCGATCAGCGGGCGCAGCACGCGCTTGGCGGCCTCCGCGTAGGGCTTGCCGGCGAAGCCGGCGATCTCCGCCCGGCCGATCTGCGGCCAGGTCTGCGGCACGTAGAGGCCGCCGTCGCGGGCGAGGCCAGCGAGGAGGGCATCCGAGAACGAGAGCGGCGCGGCCTCGCCGCGGGTCGAGACGTGGAGCACAGGGGCCTCCGGGAGGAAGGCGCCCCCTCTACACGATGCGGGCGGACCTGTCGAAAGTCCGGGCGGTCGCGGCGGGCCGGCGCGGTTTAACCGGGCCTGAACGGGCCGGTTCAGGACCGGTTGCGCGGCCGCTCCTAGGAACCGGATCACCCCCGCGGCACCCCGGTTCGACCGGCCGCCGCCGCCGGGGCGGCCCCGCCCGCGGGTGCTTCCTCAGAGAGCCGACATGATTCTCCCCTCATCCTTCGCCCCCTCGTCGTTCGCCCTCATCCTGGCAGGCGGCGCCGCGCTGCTGCTCGGCACCGCCGCGATCGCGCAGACCCGCCCCGGCGGCCCGCTGCGGGCCCGGAGGCGGGCGCTCGCCGCCCCGCCGCCAGGCGGTCCCCGGCGCGGTCCGGCCGGACGGACGCCCCCGCCGCCCGGCGGCCCGCAGCGCGGCCCTGGCCCGACGGGCCGCCCGCCCCGCCCCGCCGAAGGGCGCGCACTTCCAGGTCGAGCGCGGCGATGCCCGGATCGACGTGAAATGCGCCGACGAGGAATCGATGAAGGCCTGCGCCGACATCACCCTGCAGCTGCTCGACAAACTCGCGACGCTGCGCCCCGGCGACGCCCGGTAGGCTTCACCTGGGGGCGGGCAAGAACCACCCCGCCCCACCCCGACACGGAAACAGGAACAGGATCAACGCCATGACCGATACGCAGACCGAACCGTTCGACGCCGCCGGCACCGTCTGGGCGGTGTTCGGGCACCGCTTCGCCCTCGACGGGGCCGGGGGGCGGATCCTGGCGGATCTCGGCCCGAAGGGCGCCGCCGGGATCGTCCTGGCGGCCGGCGACCGGGTCTCGCTGCGGGGCACGCGCAAGCCCTCCGAGATCAAGGTCACCCGCCTTACGCTTGCGGACGGCTCGACCCGCACGATCGACTGGCCCGAAAAGGACGCCTCCAAGAAGGACGCCCGCAAGACGGGCGCCGCCAAGACGGAGGGTCACGGCCATCCGGTGGCCGATCCCGCCCTGGCGGTCCGGGCCGCGGAGGCCGCGGGCTACGCGGTCGCCGGCGCGCCGGAGCGGAAGCCCAGGCATTTCGAGCTGCAGGGCGCAAAGGACGGCGTGCGCCACACGGTCCACGTCGCGCTCGACGGGACGATCCGGAAGGCCGTGGCGCTGGCCGCGTAAAGGTCGGCGGACGCGCGGGCGCGGGTCCGGGCGCCCGCCAGAAGCCCGTCAGGCACTTGTGCCCGGCGCCTTGATCAGGCGGCAGCCGGTGATGCGCCACGTCCCATCGGCGTCCCGGGCGAGGCTGTACTCGGCGGTCCAGTCGACGCCGTACTCGTCCTGGATCGCCACCGACTGCACCACGCCCGCCTCCCCGGTGTCCCGGCCCTCGCCGAACACGAAGCTGCGGTGGCGGTAGACCGGGCGGTACTGGTTGCGCACCATGCCGATGAACAGGTCGGCGTTCGGGAACATCTCCCGGATCGCCGGGGCCGCCTGGGCGTAGGCGGTCGGCGCGTCGTCGCGCCCGAGCGCCTCGACCTGCCGGGTGATCACCGCCCGCGCCTCCGTCCGGGCGCCGTCATCGGCCGCCGCCGGCCCCGCGACGCCGGGGAGCACCAGGAGGGGGAGCAGCAGGAGGGCGAGCCACGCGCGCATCGACGGTCACTCCGATCGGGCGCCTCCCACGAGACCCCTGAGCCGACAGAACATCTAGACGGGCCGCGGCGGTCGGCAAGCACCGCGCGCGCAAGATGTGCAGATATCGCGCGCTGGTTGTGCAAGCCGCTGGAAAGAGAGGCATTTTCCGCCTCATCCCGGCGCACGGGTTTGCTTCTGTGCCCAGGTTTTGCGAGCGTCCGCTCGACCGACTCAAGCCCTGCGGGGCTCGGCCGAGCGAAGGAGAGGGCGATGGTGCAGAGCCAGGTGGACGCCGAGACCGTTCCCGTGCCCCTTCCCGACACCGTGCCGGCCGGGGACGTCGCCCCGATGAGCGTCGGGGTGTTCATCCCGATCGGCAACAACGGCTGGCTGCTGTCGGAGAACGCCCCGCAATACCGGCCGAGCTTCGCGCTCAACAAGCAGGTCACCCTCAAGGCGGAGGCGCACGGCCTGGATTTCGCCCTGTCGATGATCAAGCTGCGCGGCTTCGGCGGCAAGACCGAGTTCTGGGACCACAACCTCGAGTCGTTCACCCTGATGGCGGGGCTGGCCGCGATCACCACCCGGATCAAGCTGTTCGCCACGGCGGCGACCCTGTGCATGCCGCCGGCGATCACCGCCCGCATGGCCGCGACGATCGATTCGATCTCGGACGGCCGCTTCGGCCTGAACCTCGTCACCGGCTGGCAGAAGCCGGAATACGACCAGATGGGCCTGTGGCCCGGCGAGGCGTATTTCGCGAAACGATACGACTACTTGGCAGAGTATGCTCAGGTTCTGCGCGAGCTGTGGGAGACGGGTGCCAGCGACCTCAAGGGCACGTATTTCCAGATGAACGATTGCCGCCTGAGCCCCCGCCCGCAGGCGCCGATGAAGATCATCTGCGCCGGCCAGAGCGGGGCCGGCCTGGATTTCACGGCCCGCTACGCCGACTACAATTTCTGCTTGGGGAAAGGCCTCAACACGCCCACCGCGTTCGCCCCCGTGGTGGAGCGGCTGGCCGAGGCCAGCGCCAGGACCGGGCGGCGCGTGACCGCCTACGCGCTGTTCATGATCATCGCCGACGAGACCGACGCCGCCGCGATGGCGACCTGGGCGCATTACAAGGCCGGCGCCGATACCGAGGCGATCGCCTGGCTCGGCCTCCAGGGCGCGGCCGACACCAAGTCCGGCAGCGACACCAACGTCCGCCAGCTCGCCGACCCGACCTCCGCGGTGAACCTCAACATGGGCACCCTGGTGGGCAGCTACGCCCAGGTGGCCGCGATGCTGGACACGATCATGACGATCGACGGCGTCGAGGGCGTGCTGCTGGTGTTCGACGACTTCCTGAAGGGCCTCGACGCCTTCGGGACCCGGATCCAGCCGCTGATGCGGTCCCGCCGGCACGTGGTGCCGGCACCGCTCCGAGACGTGGCGTGACGAGAGAAGTGGCGTGATGGATTTGCAAGCCGGATTCCACGATCCCCAGGGCCGCCACGGCGGCGTGATCCTGCCGGCCCGGCCCGAGCCGATCGCCTTCGACCCGGCCGCGACGGCGCTGATCGTCGTGGACGTGCAGAACGCCTACGCGAGCCCGGGCGGCTATCTCGATCTGGCGGGCTTCGACGTGTCGGGCACCGGCCCGGTCATCGCCCGGATCGTCCGGGCGGTGGCCGCCGCCCGGGCGGCGGGCATCCGGATCCTGTGGTTCCAGAACGGCTGGGACCCGGACTATGTCGAGGCCGGCGGCCCGGGCTCGCCGAACTGGCACAAGTCCAACGCCCTCAAGACCATGCGGCGGCGGCCCGAGATGAACGCGCAGCTCCTGGCCAAGGGCTCGTGGGACTACGCCCTGGTCGATGCCCTGAAGCCGGAGCCCGGCGACATCGTGCTGGGCAAGCCGCGCTACAGCGGCTTCTACAACACGCCGCTCGACAGCATGCTGCGGGCCCGGGGGGTGAACACGCTGGTCTTCACCGGCATCGCCACCAATGTCTGCGTCGAGTCGACCCTGCGGGACGGCTACCACCGGGAGTATTTTGGAATTGTGCTCGCCGACGCCACCCACCAGGCAGGCCCGCGGAGCCTGCACGAGGGGGCGCTCGCCAACATCGAGACCTTCTTCGGATGGGTCTCGGACGTGGCTTCGTTCGAGACGGCGCTGAGCGCGCAGACACGCGCCGCCGCCGAATAGACCGCCCGCAATCCCCGAACCCGCACCGCGAAAGTCCCGAAACAATGCCGAAGCAGGTCGTCATCCCGCCGGGGTCGGGCAAGCCGCTCGCCCCCTACGTGCCCGGCACCCTGGCCGACGGGGTGCTGTACGTCTCGGGCACGCTGCCGCTCGATGCCGACGCCAACGTCGTCCATGTCGGCGACGCGGGCGCCCAGGCCCGGCACGTGCTGGAAACGATCAAGGGCGTGGTCGAGGCCGCGGGCGGCACGATGGACGACGTGACCTTCAACCACGTCTTCCTCAAGGACTGGGCCGATTACGCGGCGATCAACGCGGTCTACGCGGCGTATTTCCCGGGCGAGAAGCCGGCGCGCTACTGCATCCAGTGCGGCCTGGTGAAACCCGACGCCCTCGTGGAGATCGCCTCGGTGGCCCATATCGGCCGCTGATCAACGACCCCGAAGAAGCTGCGGCGCGAGGCCGGGCAGGGCGGCGGCCAAAAGTCCGGCCGCGCGCAGCACCTCCGCGGCCTCTTGCGGCGAGCGGCGGGCAAGAGCCAGGAGAAGCCGCAGCGGCACCTGCGCGCCAAAACTCGCCAGCGTGAGGGCGAGGGCCGCGACACGGCCGTGATGCTTGTGCGCATACAGGATCTGGCTGCGCAGGACGTAGAACAGCCGGCGGGCCCGCACCTGCCGGGTCGTGCCCTGGCCGACATGGTGGGCGACCGCACCGGCCACGTGCCGCACCGCGAAGCCGGCGGCGCGGGCGCGGGTGCAGAGGTCGGCATCCTCCCAGTAGACGAAGAAGCGGGGGTCGAAGCCGCCGAGCGCCGCGAACAGGTCCCGGCGGATCATCAGGAACGCACCCATCACCTGCCCGACGGCGCGGTCGTCGGCATGGTCCCATTCGACCAGAAAATGCGGCCGCACGAGTCCCAGCCGGTCGAGTGCGAGGGCGCGGCCGAGCAGGCCGAGACCCGTGGGCGCCCGGGCGCAGGAGCGCGCGGTCCGGCCGTCCGGATCGACCAGCCGGGCGCCGACGATCCCGGTGCGCGGGTCGGCCGACAGGGCGTCCAGGGCCACCCGGAGCGCGTCGGGGGCGACCTGCGTGTCCGGGTTGAGGAACAGGATCGCGGGGGCCTCCCCGGCGGCGGCGCCCTGGTCGCAGGCCCGGCCGAAGCCGCGATTCTCGGCGTTGCGGATCAGCCGGAGCGGGCGGGGCAGGGCGGGCAGGTCGTCCACCGAGCCGTCCCGGGAGGCGTTGTCCACCACGATGACCTGCACGGCGGCGGCCTCCTGGACGGCCGCAAGGCTCGCCAGGCAGGCGCCGAGCAGGGCGCCGCCGTTCCAGTTGACGATCACCACGTCGAGGATCGGGCGCTGTGTCATACGCGATCCCGCGGGGGCCCGAGACGCCCGAGGGCGCCGTCGCGGGCGGCTCCGAGCAGCCGCAGCAGCACGGCGGGCCGCCAGCCCGAATCCGCCCAATACAGCCCGGCCTGGAGCGGCAGGTAGGCGGCCTGCGCGAGCTTCCAGCGCAGGGGCACGTGCGGCAGGCGCCAGGCATAGACCGCGTTGCGCAGGTAGGTCGCCATCCGGAACAGGGGCTGGCGCGGCATCGCGATCCCGAGGCCGCGGATCACCCCGCCGCCGACCCGGTGGGGGATCGCGACGTCCCGGGCGAGGTAGCAGCCCCAGCCCAGGCTCCAGGCGCGAAAGCACCATTCCAGCTCGACGCCGTCGATGAAGAAGTCGGCGCGGAACGGCCCGACCCGGGCGAGGGCGTCGAGGTCGATGAGCGAGCCGGAGGTCGCCAGGAACTGCACCGGAGCGAGGGCGCCGCAGGCTTGAGGAAGAGCGCCGCGGTGCTGGCGCGCCGGGCGGGCCGGGTAGGACGGCGCTTGTGGCCGGCGGCCGGCGCGGCCGGCCACCATCAGACGGCGACCGAAATCCGCGGCCTCCGGAGCCGGTCGCGGAGCGGCGAGCAGCGCCGCGGCCAGCCAGCGGCGGCTCGGCATCCTGGTCGAGCAGCAGGGCCTCGGCGCCGCCGCCCGCCGGCCGATGCGGCGATCCGGTTGAGCGCCTCGGCGATACCGACATTGCGCCCCGCCGACAGCACGGCGACGCCGGCCCGGGCCAGGCGCTCCGCGTCCGCATCCGCCAGGCCGCCATCGTCGAAGGCGATCACCCGGGTGGATCCCGACGCGGCGTGCGCCAGCACCCGGTCCACCTGGTCCCGGCTCGGCCGGAACAGGGTGATGCCGAGCGCGAGGCGGTCCAGTCCTGGATCAGGCACGGGCCGAACTCCGGCCGCGCACGCCCGCTCCACTGCGAAGGTCTGCCCGGCGTCGAGGGCCCCGCGGGTCGGCATCGATCGAGCGGGGGGGCCGGACTGGAAAGCCGGCGAGGCGGCGCATGGCGTCGATCCGGTCTCGAGAGAGCGCGCGCCGCCGACGTGGAGACCGGTACGGCATCAGCGAGCGCGTTGGATCAAGGGCCGCTTCGATATCGCGGACCCCGGTCCCCGACAAGCGGCCAGGCCGGATCACGCGGCCGCGCAGGCCGAGGACGGGCCGGCCCATGGTTTACGGACTCGGCCGGTTCCGTTAGTTCGACGGGCGAAGAATACGCGGCCCGCCTCCGCGCCTCGCACGCCCCCGACGCTGCCGACCATGATCCGATCCGAGACCAGCGCCTCGACCGCGTCGACCCCGAAGGCGGCCGACGGATGCCGCGCCTCGTGACGGCGCGCGGCGATCATACCCCCGCAGAGCCCTGAGATGCGCCTCGGTTTGCCCCCGACCCTCGGGCGGTTCAAGCGCCGCCTCGGCCGGCCGGTCGCGCGGCGTCACGGAGTCCGCGCGCGTCCTGCGCCTCGGCTGGCGCCAGATCAGCGACCCGCTGGGCCGGCCCGGCGCGCTGCAAGCCCGCTGGGCGACGCCGAGGCCGGAGTCGGCGACACCCTCGAGACGCGCCTGGTCGCGGCGCTGGAGCCGCATGTCGATACGGGCTTCTACGCGAGCTGGTACGGCATCACGGTCGATCCCGTGCGCGACTACTTCACGGTCGGCTGGCGCGCGGGCCGGGATCCGCGGCCCGACTTCTCGACCGACGACTACCTCGCCGCGCGGCCGTATCTGGCCGCCGCCGGCATCAACCCGTTCCTGCACTGGGTGACGGCGCAGCGCGCTAAAGGCGGCGCCCTGCCCAGGCCCGACACCGGGCAGGCCGAGCGCCTGGCCCGCCGCCTCGTGGACGGCGCGTTCTACCTCGCCAACAACCCCGACCTGCAGGCCGCCGGCGTCGATCCGGCCGGCCACTACATGGCGTCCGGCTGGCGCGAGGGCCGCGAGCCGTCGCCGCATTTCGACACCCTGGCCTACTGCCTGACCCGGGGCATCTCCTACGTGACCCAGAACCCGCTGGTGCACTACGTCCTGCACGGCGGCCCGGCCCGGCCCGAGCCCAAGGATCTTTTCGCGCTTCAGGCCGAGGCGCTCGCGCCCTACTTCGACGCCGCCTTTTTTCGCCAAGGGCTGGACGAGCCGGAGGAGGCCTCCGACGCGGAGCTGATGCGGGCCTACGTGGCCGGCGGCTGGCGTGCGCTGCGCAGCCCGCGCCAGGATTTCGACCCGGCCGGCTTCGTGCAGGCGCGCGCCGGCAGCCGGGCAGTGATCGGCGACCCGTTCTTCCGGTACGTGGCCGAGACCCGGCTCGCGGGGAAAAAGCCGTTCGCGGGCCCGGACAGGTTGAACGTCCCGGCCGTGGACGAGGCCTGGTACCGGGCGACCTACGCGGATGTGGGGGAGGCCGGCCCCTACCTCCACTTCGCCACAAGCGGCTGGCGGGAGCTGCGCGATCCCGGCCCGGGCCGGTCGACGCTCGACGCGCTGCTGCGCGTCTGCGGCCTACGCCCGGCGCGTCCGCCCGCGGAGGACACGCTCTGGCTCGGCGCGGTCAGCCGGAAGCCCCTGGACCGGCCGGCGTCCCTGGACCGGAGGGCGTCCCTGGACCTGCAGGCCGGGCTGGCGGCGCTCCATTTCGACCATGCCTTCTACCGGCAGCGCTACGGCCTGGCGGAGGACGCCGACGCGGTCCGCGATTATTGCGACGCCGGCTGGCGGGACGGCCGCAACCCGCGCGCCGACTTCAACGGCCAGGCCTATCTCGACGCGCATCCCTGGGTGCGGGAGACCGGGATCGCGCCCCTCGTCCACCACCTCGCCACGGCGCTGCTGCACGGCGTCGACATCGCGGCCGGGACATTCGATCCGCATTACGGCCCGGCGCCCTCCGAGGCGGACGCCCTGGCGGAACAGGCCCGGCTGATCGAGCCCTTCTTCGACGCCGCGTTCTACGCGAAGCGCAATCCCGATGTCGCCGGCGCGGCGGGCGGCCCACTCGCCCATTTCGTCGCCTACGGCCAGCACGAGGGCCGCGACCCCAGCAAGGCCTTCTCGATCGCCTTCTACGCGGAGACCTACGGCCACCTGTTCGCGCCGGGCGAACCGCCGTTCCTGCACTACGTCCGCACCGGCCGGGCTGCCGGGCTGATGGGCGGCCCGGAGGATCTCGGCACCTGGCCGGCCATGGAGGCGCCCGAGCCGCGGGACTGGGACGGCCTGCCCCGCGCGCTCACCCTCGCCCAGGCCCGGGTCGTCGTGATCATGCCGGTCTACAAGGGCCGCGGCGAGACCCTGCGCGCCATCTACGCCTGCCTGTCCGCCCCGCAGAACACACCCTTCACCCTGCTCGCGGTCAACGACCGGTCCCCCGACCCGCAGCTGACCGCAGACCTGAAGGACCTCGCCGGCCGCGGCCTGTTCCACCTCGTCGAAAACCAAGACAACCTCGGCTTCGTGCGCTCGGTCAACCGCGGCCTGTCCCTGCGCCAGGGCCGCGCCGCGGTCCTGCTCAACTCCGATGCCGAGGTGTTCGGCGACTGGCTCGACCGGCTCGTCGCCCACGCCGAGGCCGCCGAGACGGAGGGCCGCCCGCCGGTCGGCAGCGTCACGCCCCTGTCCAGCAACGCCACGATCTGCAGCTACCCGAAGTTCAACGCCAACAACGCCATGGCGCTGGAGATCTCCCGGCCCGAGCTCGACCAGGCCGCCAAGGCGCTCAACCGCGGCCGCTCGGTCGAGGTGCCCACCGGGGTCGGCTTCTGCATGTATATGACCGCCGCCGCGCTCAATGCCGTCGGCACCCTCGATGCGGTCGCCTTCGGCAAGGGCTACGGCGAGGAGAACGACTGGTGCATGCGCGCCCGCAAGGCGGGGTTCTCGAACCTGCTGGCCGAGGACGTGTACGTCTACCATGCCGGGCAGATCTCGTTCGGGCTCGATCCGGGCGGCGAGTACGACCAGGGCCAGGCGGCCTTGCTCGCCAAGCACCCGGACTACCCGGCGCTGGTCGGCCAGTTCGTCCAGGCCGATCCGGGCCGGCGCGGCCGGGCGCGGCTCGACCTGTACCGGCTCGCCCGGCACTTCCGCGGCCGGGCGGTGCTGTTCGTGACCCACAGCTGGGGTGGCGGCATCCAGCGGCACATCGACGACATGATCGCCCGGCTGAAAGCCGAGGGCACCGCCGTGGTGCTGCTCTCGGTCGACCGGGCCCGCAACATCCAGGTCAACGTCTCGTACCGCAGCCGGGAGTTCGTGTACCTGCCGAGCCTGGATAGTCTGTACCTGCCCCGCGACGCCGAGGCGGTCTCCGCGTTCATCGACCAGCTGGCGCCGCTCTTGATCCACGTGCACTCGCTGGCGGGCCTGCGCTGGAACGCGGCGCGCGCGCTGATGGATCTGGTCGCCGGCTCGGGGCGGCCCTACGCCTGGACGCTGCACGACTTCTCGCCGGTCTGCCACCGCAACCACCTGGTGATGCCGGACGGGCGCTATTGCGGGCTGGCGCCGGTGCCCGTGTGCCGGGACTGCCTGGCCTCGGACGCGGACGGCTACGAGGAGCCGGATCCTGAGGAGCGCCGGGCCGCGTTCGGACGGTTCCTGGCCGGGGCGGCGCGGGTGTTCGCGCCGTCGGCCGACACGGCGGGGCGGATCGGGGCGGTGTATCCGGATCTGGCGATCACGGTGCGGCCGCATGTCGAGCACGACCGCAGCGTGCGCTCCACCACCCTGCGCCGGCCGGGCCGCGTGCGCCGGGTCGCGGTGCTCGGCGCGATCAGCGCCACCAAGGGCGGCCTGTTCCTCCAGGCGCTGGCGACCGACGCGCAGGACCGGAAGCTGCCGCTGCGCTTCGCGATCGTGGGCTACACCGATCCCGCGCTCACGGGCGGCCTGGAGCGGGCCGGGGTGACCCAGACCGGCCGCTATGCCGGCGACGCCGAGGCGCTGGATCTCGTCGGGCGGGTTTCCGCCGACCTGATCCTGCTGCCGGCGATCTGGCCGGAGACCTACTCGTACGCCCTGACGCTCGGGCTGCGGACCGGCCTGCCGGTGGCGGCCTTCGACCTCGGCGCCCAGGGCGACCGGCTGCGCGCCTACCCGAACGGCCATGGCCTGCCCTACGCCTTGGCCAACGATCCGGGCGCCTTCAACGACCGGCTGCTGGCGATCGACGTCTCCCCCGGCGGAGAGCTCTCGGTGCCGATCCAGGCGGCCGAATACGACGACCTGATGCGCGACTACTACGTCCTGGACCTGAATCCGGCCGGGGCGCAAAACCCACTCGACGAGGACGCCGCATGATCTCCGTCAACGAGGACATGAAGCAGGAGATGCTGCGGCGCGGCATCTCGGTGCTGCATCCGGCTCCGTTCGGCCTGCCGGAGGATTGCACCTTCGAGCCGCCGTGCAGCATCAAGTGGATGGGGATCGATTACTGCCTCACCATGGGGGCGTTCTCGTACGCGGTGAGCGGCTACTATTTCGGCGCCGACATCGCCCGCTACTGCTCGATCGGCGAGAGCGTCCAGGTCGGGCGCGGCAGCCACCCGGTGCATTGCGGCTCGACCTCGCCGCTGTTCTACACGCACCATTCGGCGGTGTTCGACCACCACGATCCGCGCGCCGAGGATTACGAGATCTGCGGGCCCTACCTGTGGCCCAAGCGCGTGCGCATCGGCAACGACGTCTATATCGGCCACGGCGCCTTCCTGATGCCCGACATCACCATCGGCGACGGGGCGATCATCGGCGCCATGGCGGTGGTGACCAAGGACGTGCCGCCCTACGCGATCGTGGCCGGCAGCCCGGCCCGGGTGGTGAAGATGCGCTTCCCCGACGCGCTGATCGAGCGCTACCTGGCGGTGCGCTGGTGGCGCTACGCCTTCTGGGACCTGCGCCAGTGCTCGATCACCGACCCCGAGAAATTCCTCGACGCCGTGGAAGAACGGATCGCCGGCGGGATGCAGGAATACCGCCCGGACCTGATCCCGATCCAGTCGCTGATCCCGGGCGCCTGAGGCTCACGCTTCCGCGTCGGCGAACCGCTGCGCGAACGCCGCCACCAGCGCGTCGGCGGCCGGCTCGCTCAGGTCGCTGAAGCAGAGCCCGTCGCCGACGAACACGGTCCACACCCCGTCATAGGTCGCTTCCTTGCGAATCCGCATGGCCGCCCTCCGGCATCGATGCGGGTCAACGGTTGGGCGCGGGGAGCGTTGCTTCGATGGTGGAGGGCCGACGCTGGCCGGCCCTCGCTCCGCCACAAGCGCCCGACGAGGACGCGGCGCTTGTCGCCGTCCTGCGCGACAGCAGCCTCACCCCGCCAGCACCCGCGCCGCCGCCGCGCCGAGCGCGCGCACGCCAAAGGCCAGGTCCGCGTCGCTGGTATCCTCCGCCCAATGATGGCTGATGCCGCCGATCGATGGGACGAACAGCATCGCGGCCGGGAGGATCCGGGCGATGTTCTGGGCGTCGTGGCCGGCGCCCGAGGGCATCACCTGCCAGTGGCCGGGACAGACCTGCTCGGCAGCCTCGGAGAGGGCCCGCATCAGGCCCGGGTCGCAGGGGGCGGGAACGGCCTTGGACAGGACCGTGAGCGTGGCGGGGCAGCGCTCGCGCCGGTTGGATTCGCGCACCAGTGCCTCGAGGCAGGCTTCCATCCGCTCCAGCACCGGGATCGATACGTCGCGGAACTGGAAAGCCACCTCGGCCCGGCCCGGGATGATGCTGTAGCCGCCGGGATCCAGGGTGATCCGCCCCGTGGTCCAGGTGCTGCGCGGGCCGCAGAGTTTCGGGAATTCCCGGTCGATCGCCGCGAGCAGGCGTATCGCCGAGAGCCCCGCATCCCGGCGCTCGGCCATGGTGGTGCCGCCGGCATGGTCCTGGTTGCCTTCGAACACGATCCGGAATTGCCAGATCGCCACGATGCCGCTGACCACGCCGAGATGCAGGCCGGCGGATTCGAGCTGCGTCCCCTGCTCGATATGCAGTTCCAGGAAGCCCCGGTAGCGGGCCGGGTCGATCCGCAGCCGCGGCAATCCGGCGAGCCCGGCGGCTTCGAGGGCCGCGCGGAGCGGCGTGCCGTCGGTGCGGTTGTAGGCGGCGTCGATCTCGGCCTCGGTGAGGTCGCCGATCGCCGAGCGGCTTCCCAGGAAGCCGCCGGAGAAGTGCCCCTCCTCGTCCGCGAAGGCGACGACGTCGACGGGCAGCCCGGCCCGGGCCAGGGCCAACCCGGCGACCACGCCCAGCGCCCCGTCGAGCCAACCGGCCTCGTTCTGGGTCTCGATGTGGCTGCCGACCAGGAGGTGGGGTCCGGGCCCGCGATGGCGCCCGAGCACGTTGCCGATCCCGTCGATCGACGCCTCCAGCCCGCAGGCCTCCAGACGGGCCATCAGCCAGCGGCGCGAGTCCATGTCCTGGGGCGAGAAGGTCGGCCGGTGGACGCCGGTGCGGAACCGGCCGATCGCGCGCAGGGCGTAGAGGTCGGCCAGGAAAGTATCGGTATCGATCTCGGTCATGCGGTCCCCGGGGCTGAACGCACGGGCGGTGCAAGCGCCATGCGCGCCTGTGGGTTTCCAAAGGGCAAGCCCTTTGGCGGGGTGTCGGGGCGAAGCCCGACAGCAGGGCTCTGCCCTGCACCCGCGAAAGGTCACAGACCTTTCGAAACCATGACGTGCCGCGCTACTCGGCCGCCGCCAGCCGCCAATCCGCCACGGGGGCGCCGGCCATCCAGGCGGCGAGGTCGGCCCGGGCGCGGTCGGTGAGCGCCCGCTTCTTCAGCACGGCTTTCTCCGGGCCGCGCAGGCGGCGGCCGGTCTCGTTGCGGGGGGCCTGGGCGAGCGGCGGGAACAGGCCGAAATTGACGTTCATCGGCTGGAACGAGCGCGGCGCGTTGGCCTCGCCGTCGGCCCCGACATGGCCGCCGGTGATGTGGGCGATGAGGGCGCCGAGCGCCGTGGTCTGGGGCAGGGGGCTGAGCGGCCGGCCCGCCGCCTCGGCCACCGCGAAGCGCCCCGCCATCAGCCCGACCGAGGCACTCTCGACATAGCCCTCGCAGCCGGTGATCTGGCCGGCGAAGCGCAAGGCCGGCCGGGCCTTCAGCCGGAGGGTGGCGTCCAAGAGGCGCGGACTGTCGAGATAGGTGTTGCGGTGCAGGCCGCCGAGCCGGGCGAACTCGGCCCGCTCCAGGCCGGGAATCGTGCGGAAGATCCGGACCTGCTCGGCATAGGTCAGCTTCGTCTGGAAGCCGACCATGTTGTAGAGGGTGCCCAGCGCGTTGTCCTGGCGCAGCTGCACGATCGCGCAGGCCTTGACCTGCGGGTCGCGCGGGTTGGTGAGCCCCACGGGCTTCATCGGGCCGTGCCGCAGGGTCTCGGGGCCGCGCTCGGCCATCACCTCGATCGGCAGGCAGCCGTCGAAATACGGCGTCCCCTCCCACTGCTGGAACCCGATCTTGTCCCCCGCCACCAGGGCGGCCACGAAGGCGTCGTACTGCGCCCGGTCCATCGGGCAGTTGAGATAGTCGGCCCCGGTGCCGCCGGGACCGGGCTTGTCGTAGCGGGACTGGAACCACGCCACGTCCATGTCGATCGAGTCGCGGTGCACGATCGGCGCGATGGCGTCGAAGAAGGCGAGCGACTCGGCGCCGGTGAGCGCCCGGATGCCCTCGGCCAGCGCCGGGGCGGTCAGCGGGCCGGTGGCGACGATGCAGGGCCCCCACTCCTCCGGCGGCAGGCCCTCGACCTCGCCGCGCGCGATCGTGACGTTGGGATGCTCCTCGAGGGCCCGGGTCACCGTGGCGGAGAAGCCTTCGCGATCCACCGCCAGGGCGCCCCCTGCCGGCACCTGGTTCGCGTCGGCCGCCCGCATGATCAGCGAGCTCAAGGAGCGCATCTCCTGATGGAGCAGCCCGACGGCGTTGCTCTCCGGGTCGTCCGACCGGAACGAGTTCGAGCAGACGAGCTCGGCCAGGCCGTCGGTCTGGTGGGCCTCGGTGCCGCGGACCGGCCGCATCTCGTGGATCACGGCGCGATGGCCGGCCTCGGCCACCTGCCAGGCCGCCTCGGATCCCGCCAGGCCGCCGCCGACGATGTGTAGGGTCTGTGTCATATCCCAGAATAGCGAAGGACCGTCGCCCGGATCAACGGGCGGCGGTCCTTTGAATCGAATCGCGATGGTTCAGGAGATCAGACGCGGGCGATGCCGTGGATCTCGCTACGGTTGATGCCGAGATCGGCAAGGTCGCGATCCGAGAGGCGGGACAGCTGGGAGACGGTGTCGCGGTACCGGAGATAGGCGCGGACGCGACCCAGGACGCTACGAGCGGCGGACATGGAGTGTATTGACCTCTGTTCGGGCAGTGAGTGGCGCGCCGTTGCGCATCGCTGCCTCTTGTTGGTGCAACGCACATATAAACCTCCCGCGGCGCAGCAGGAGTCGAAAGGCCAAGGATCTGGTCTGCGTGGGCCGCATACGCGGATTAAGAAACCGGCAACCTTCCCGGCTGGTCATTCTTTGTGCGCATGCGGAGACCCGGTCTGAACGCGCGAAGGGCGCCCCGCCGGCCGGCGGGGCGCCCTTCGCAGCGCAAAACGGAGGCGGCGCTCAGTAGAACGGGCGCGGGCCGTAGAAGCCGTTGGGCCGGTAGAACGGGCGGCCATAGGGGCGGTAGAAGGGACGCGGGCGGACGTAGCCGCCATAATAGACCGGCCGGCGCCCGTAATAGGGGCGGGGACCCCAGTTCGGGCGGCAGAGGCCCCAGGGATTCGGGTGGAAGCCCGGGCCGCAGCCGCCCGCCGCCTGGGCGGAGCCCGCGAGCCCGAGGCCGCCGGCGATCGCGGCGGCCACAACGAGTGCCTTCGCGCGCGATGCGCTCAGAATCGCCATGACAGATCTCCTCGAAACGTCCGGCGGATCGGTGCCGGTCGGGGGAGACTCGGCCGCGCCGCCTGAACGGATGCTGAGCCTGTGGTTGTATCCGGTGCAGGCTCCGCGCCCGGGAAACGCGGCCCCGGCGGAGACGGTTTCCCGCACCGCGCCTTCAGTGCAGCGAGGGCGTGCGCAGGAACCGCTCCCGGTCGGCCGAGACCAGGGCGAGCTTCACGCTGCGCCCGTCGCGGCGCACGGTGAGCGGGACGCGGACGCCGGCCTCGCCCAGCGCCCAGATGCTGCGGAACAGGGCGGCGAGGTCCGGGATCGGCTCGCCGGCCACCGCCTCGATCACGTCGCCGCCGCGCAGGCCTCCGGTCTCCGGGGCCGCCGTCGGCGAGGCCCATGACCACGATGCCCTCCTCGCTCTCGGTGGCGTAGAGGCCGAGCCAGGGCCGCGGCGGCCGGTTGGCGCGCCCGCGCGTGGCCAGGTCGTCGAGGATCGGCGGCAGCAGGTCGATCGGCACCACCATGTTGATCGGGCGGGCATTGCTGCTGCCGCCCTGCTGCAATTGCAGGGAGCCGATGCCGAGCAGCTCGCCCTGCGCGCCGATCAGCGCGGTGCCGCCCCAATGGGGGTGGGCCGGGGCGGTGAACAGGGCCTCGTCGAGGACATACTCCCAGTACCCGGCGAATTCCTGCCGGGCGACGACCTCGACGGCGACGCAGCGCTGGCGCCCGCCCGCCCCCGCCACCACGGCCCGGTCGCCGGTCTTCAGGCCGGCCGACTGGCCGAGCGGCAGGGCCGGGACGCCGAGATCGCCCAGGGCCTGGACCAGGCCGAAGCCGGTGGCGGCATCGAAGCCGAGCACGTGGCCCTGCACGGAGCGGCCCTCCCGGGTGGTGAGCCAGACGCTCTCCGCCTCCGTGACGAGGTAGCCGACCGTGAGCACCAGCCCGTCTTCCCGGATCACCACGCCGTTGCCGGCGCGCTCGGTGCCGAGGGTCTCGGCCGTGAAGGCGCTCTCGGGCACCCGCGCCGAGAGGGCGAGCACCGACGAGAGCGCCCGATCGAGATCGTAGCCGTAATCCGCAGGCCTGGGCTGGGCCTGCGCGGGGATCTTCCACTCGCCCTGCGTCGCCATGAGATTCCTTCGACTCGTTCGCTCTGCTCCGGCACCGCCGGATGCGCGAAATCAGACTAAGATAGGCTGTCGCCACGGCCTGCGACACCCGTGGCGCGGCGCCGCGCGCGGATCGGCAGCCGACGACACGTCCGCGATCCGGTGCGGGCCGGCGATGTGACAGGACACGCGGGGGCGCTTAGAGCTATCTTACGGGAGCGCGACCGGCAGGGGAACGGCGCGCGGACGCAGGAACGGATCTTGGCCGGACCGATCTTTGCCGCGGGGGCGACTCAGGACCGGGTGCCGCCGGGCCTTCATGGCGCCGACGATGCGCGGCTGCGCCGGCTGCTGTTCGAGATCGGGCGCGGCGAGGCGGCCGCCCTGGCCGAACTCTACGACCTGACCAGCCCGAAACTCTTCGGCGTGATCCTGCGTATCCAACGCGATCGGTCGCTCGCCGAGGACGTCCTGCAAGACGCGTATCTGCGGATCTGGCAGGCGGCCGGGAGCTACGACCCCGAGGCCGGACGCCCGCTCGCATGGCTGTGCACGATCGCCCGGAACCGGGCGATCGACGGCCTGCGCCGGAAGGGGGCCGCCGAGGTTCAGGGACCGGTGCGGGATGACGGAGAGGATTGGGTGGCGCGGTTGATGGACCCGCACGACGACGCCGCGGCGTTCCTGGACCGGGACGCGCTCGGGGCCTGCCTCGGCCGGCTGGAGCCGGCGCACCGGGATTGCGTGGTGCTGGCCTATTGCGAGGGCCGCTCCCGCGACGAGCTGGCCGAGCGCTACGACCGGCCGGTCAACACGATCAAGACCTGGCTGCACCGCGCGCTCGCATCGCTGAAGACCTGCCTGGAGGCGGTCACGTGACCGGCGGGCCAGGCGACCTGACCGCGGATCCCGGCTCGGATCCGGACCTGCGCGCGGCCGAGTACGTGCTCGGCACCCTCGACCGCGAAGAGCGGGCCGCGATGGCGCTCGCGCTCGCCACCGATACCGCCGCTGTCGCCCGGGTGCAGGCCTGGGAGCGGCGATTCTCGCCCCTGCTCGGTGCCATCCCGCCGGTGATGCCGTCGCCGCGGGTGCGGGCGGCGCTGCTGCGCGCGCTCCCGGTTGGGCCCGGCGGATCGACCGCTCCGCAGGGGGGCAATCCCCTCGCCGGCGATCCCGTCACTCAAGATCCCCGTCTGCGCGATCCCCTCGCCCATCTGCGGCGGCAGGTCCGGCGCTGGCGCATCGCCACCGCGGGGGCCGGGCTGCTGGCGGCCGGGCTGGCGCTGTTCGTGGCGATGGGCCTGCGACCGGAGCCGGAGGGCGGCCGCTACCTCGCGGTGGTCCAGGGCGGCGGCGCGCTCCCAGCGCTGATCGTGCGCGTCGACACCCGCACCGGCACCGCCCAGGTCCGGCCGGTCGGGGCCGAGGCGCCCGCGGGCCGGAGCTTGGAGCTGTGGTATGTCGGCGCCGAGGGCCCGAAGCCGCTCGGCCTCGTCGGGGGCGGTGCGACCCGGGTGACCCTGCCGCAGGGCGCCGCGCCGGACGGGGTGCTGGCGGTCTCCGTGGAGCCTCCGGGCGGCTCGCCGAGCGGCCAGCCCACGGGACCGGTGGTCTATACCGGCAAGCTGATCGCCGAGTAGCAACAGTGAGGAACCCGCAGCGCCGGAGCGGCGCCGCGGGTGGGTCGGATCACGGAATCCGGATCAGGGGGTCAGCACGGCGTTGATCACGTGGATCACGCCGTTCGACTGCATCACGTTCGGGATCGTCACCGTGGCGGTGTTGCCCTTCACGTCGGTGATCAGGACCTTCTTGCCCTGCACAGCCACGGCGAGCGGCTCGCCCTCGACCGTGGTGAGCTGGCCCTGGCCGCCGCCCTTCTTGACCAAAGCCACCAGGTCCTGCGCGGTGTAGACGCCCGGGACGACGTGGTAGGTCAGGATCTTGGTCAGCGTCGGCTTGTTCTGGGGCTGCACCAGGCTCTCGACGGTGCCCGGCGGCAGCTTGGCGAAGGCGGCGTTCGTGGGCGCGAACACCGTGAACGGGCCGGGCCCGCTCAGCGTCTCGACGAGGCCGGCGGCCTTCACGGCGGCGACCAGGGTGGTGTGGTCCTTGGAGTTGACCGCGTTCTCGACGATCGTCTTGCTGGCATACATCGGCGCGCCGCCGACCATCGGGTTCTTGGCGTAGGCCGCGCCGGTCGCACCGAGGCCGAGGGTCAGAGCGAGGGCGACCGCCCGGGCCGCGCGCCGGCCTCCGATAACGTTGAGCATCCTGGTGTTTCCTTCCCTGAGGTATCCCGGGATCGAGCGAGGACCGGGATTACGTCGCCGCTTACGGGTCCTCGGGCGGAAAGGTTTCGCAGGATCTGAATATCCGCCCGGGTCCGGCGGGCATTGGCCGGCGGGCATGAAAAAACCGCCCGGCGGTGGCCGGGCGGTTCGCCGTCCTGGCGGACGGGATGGTGGAGATCCGGGTCCCCCGCCGCCTGCGCGGTGGGAGACCGGTATCTCGGGTCGATCAGTACTTGCGGACCAGGGCCACCGGGGCCGGTGCGGCGGGGGCCGGGGAGTACAGCGGCACGATCAGGCGGAGCCAGCCGTCCGTGGAGTAGTCGCTGCGGGCGCGGCTGAACGGCGTCGCGGCGATCTGCGCGCCGGTGACCACGTCGCGGGCGACGTAGGCCTGCACGGTGAAGACCTTGAAGTCGTAGCCGATCAGGCCGCCGACGGCGAACCGGCCGCGGTTGTTGGCTGCCAAGCTGGCCTGGCCGATATCGAAGTTGTAGGTGCCGTAGGCGACCGGACCGATCTCGAAGTTGCCGAACTTCTTCGTGGCGGTGAGGTCGAAGTTTAGGGAGTCCGAAATGCGGAGCGGCCCGATCGCGGCGCCGACCTGGCCGGGGAAACGACCGGGCGAGTCGTAGATGTTGGCGGTCAGGTTGCCGGTGATGTTCCAGCCGTCGCCGGTGTAGCTGCCGGCCACGCCGAAGCGGTAGGTGTTGGAGGAGAGCTGACCCAGAACCGGGGTGGCGGTCGTGCCCTGCGGCGTGATGATCGAGCCGCGATCGCCGTTGAGGTCGTTCAGGTACGCGCCGCCGAGCAAGCTGACGCCGAAGTTGTTGCCGAGGTCGAACGCCCAGATGCCGCCGACGAAGGTGCCGACGTTGATCGAGATGTCCTTGTTGCGCACGCCAGCCGGGTTGCGGGTGAAGGCGAACACGGTCGGGGGGGCGACGAGCAGCTCGATGCGGCCGCCGAACGGCACAAGCGGGGTCGACCAGACCAGCACCGGGACGTTGACGGCGGTATCGGGATCGTTCCGGCCATCGGTGCGGCGGAACGTGAAGGTGTTGATCGCGTAGACGCCCTCGGGCAGCGGCGCGCCGATGGCCAGGCCGACCTGCTCGCCGGGAACCGTGGTGGTCTGCGCCTGAGCGATCGTCGAGGTCATGCCGACCGTGAGCGCGACCGCGCCGGCCGCGAGCCAGTTCTTCATCATTGTTTCTGTCCTTCCCAAGGTCTCAAGGCTTCCGTCCCGCATTCGGCACTACCCTGCCGGTCTGCTCGCCATTGGCGGCTGCCGACTTCCGGTGTGCCGAGCGCCCCCACGGAGCCCGCCCGTCTCAACGCCAATGACTATTCTACAGAGACCTGCGGAATGACAGTGGAATGCCGGTCGAAGCGGCAAAACCGGCCGAACCGTTGCGCAAAAGACGCATTTTTGCGGCGATGCAACACAGTCCCCAGGATTGAATAGCGGGCGGCCGGCCGGCAAAATATCGTTGAATGGTCAAGCTGTTGCCCGGGACCTCCCGGCACTTTGGCGGGAGAATCCGGCAAGCAGGGGTGGGTGAACGGGCATTCGTCCCATCCGGGCGCCGAACCCGGAATCCCCGCTCCGGACGGTCCGTCTCCGGCCGGAGACGGGCGAGATCCGACCGAATCACGGGGCGCGGAGGCGGTTCCGGGCGGATTTTCGAGTGGCACCGGGCAGAATTTGCCGCCTCCAGCCCGGCCGGCGCCTATTCGGCGGCGGTGCGGCGGCCGGTCTGCGGGGCGGGGCGACGGGCCAGCACCTCGCGCAGGAACCGGCCGGTATGGCTCGCCTTCGAGCGGGCGATCTCCTCCGGGGTGCCGAGCGCCACCACCCGGCCACCGCCGTCCCCGCCCTCGGGCCCCATGTCGATCACCCAGTCGGCGGTCTTGATCACTTCGAGATTGTGCTCGATCACCACCACCGTGTTGCCCTGGTCCACCAGCTCGTGGAGCACCTCCATGAGCTTGGCCACGTCGTGGAAGTGCAGCCCGGTGGTCGGCTCGTCGAGGATGTAGAGCGTGCGGCCCGTGGCGCGCTTCGACAGTTCCTTGGACAGCTTCACCCGCTGCGCCTCGCCCCCCGACAGGGTGGTGGCCTGCTGGCCGACATGGACGTAGTGCAGGCCGACCCGCTTCAGGGTCTCGAGCTTCTCGCGGATCGCCGGGACCGCCTTGAACAGCTCGGCCGCCTCCTCGACGGTGGAATCGAGCACGTCGGCGATGGACTTGCCGCGGTACTTCACCTCCAGGGTCTCGCGGTCGTAGCGCTTGCCCTTGCACACGTCGCAGGTGACGTAGACGTCCGGCAGGAAGTGCATCTCGATCTTGATGACGCCGTCGCCCGAGCAGGCCTCGCAGCGCCCGCCCTTCACGTTGAACGAGAAGCGCCCCGGCTGGTAGCCCCGGGCCTTGGCCTCGGGCAGGCCCGCGAACCAGTCGCGGATCGGCGTGAAGGCGCCGATATAGGTGGCTGGGTTCGAGCGCGGCGTCCGGCCGATCGGCGACTGGTCGATGTCGATGACCTTGTCGAGATGCTCCAGCCCCTCGAGCCTGTCGTACGGGGCCGGGTGCTCCAGCGCCCCGTTCAGCTTCTTTGCGACGGCCTTGTACAGGGTGTCGATCACCAGGGTGGACTTGCCGCCGCCCGAGACGCCGGTGATGCACGTGAAGGTGCCGAGCGGCACCTCGATATCCACGTCCTTGAGGTTGTTGCCCCGGGCGCCGAACACCCCGAGCTTGCCCTTCCGGCTCTTGCGCCGCGCCGCGGGGGTGCGGACCGCCATCGCGCCGGTGAGGTACTTGGCGGTGAGCGAGGCAGGGTTGGCCAGGACTTCGGCGGGGGTGCCCTGGGCGATGATCTCGCCGCCATGGATCCCCGCACCCGGGCCGACATCGACGACGTAGTCGGCCTGCAGGATCGCGTCCTCGTCGTGCTCGACCACGATCACCGAGTTGCCGAGGTCGCGCAGGCGCTTGAGCGTGCCGAGCAGCCGCTCGTTGTCGCGCTGGTGCAGCCCGATCGAGGGCTCGTCCAGCACGTAGAGCACGCCGGTGAGTCCGGAGCCGATCTGCGAGGCCAGCCGGATGCGCTGGCTCTCGCCCCCCGACAGGGAGCCGGAGCCGCGGGCGAGCGTCAGGTATTCGAGGCCAACATCCACCAGGAAGCTGAGCCGGTCGCGGATTTCTTTGAGAATTCTGACTGCGATCTCGTTTTGCTTGGCCGTCAGCTTCTCCGGCAATTCGGAGAACCAGCGATGGGCTTCCGAAACGGACAGCGCCGTCACGTCGCCGATATCGGCCATGGCGACCTTCACGGCGAGCGCCTCGGGCTTCAGCCGCTTGCCGCCGCAGGACGCGCAGGGCGTCTCGCTCATGAACCGGCCGATCTCCTCCCGCACCGCGTCGGAATCGCTCTCCTTGTAGCGGCGCTCCAGGTTCGGGATCACGCCCTCGAACGGCTTGTTGACCGCATACTTGCGCAGGCCGTCGTCGTAGGCGAAGCGGATCGCCTGCTTGCCGGAGCCGTACAGCACGACGGCGCGGGCCGCCTCCGGCAGGCTCTGCCAGGCCACGCTCGTCTTGAACCCGTAATGCTCCGCCAGCGCGTCCAGCGTCTGGCCGTAATAGGGCGAGGTCGATTTCGCCCAGGGGCCGACCGCGCCGCGCTTCAGGCTGAGCGCAGGGTCCGAGATCACCAGTTCGGGGTCGATCCGCATCTCGTGCCCGATGCCGCCGCAGGTCGGGCAGGCGCCGAACGGGTTGTTGAACGAGAACAGCCGCGGCTCGATCTCCGCGATGGTGAAGCCCGAGACCGGGCAGGCGAAGCGCGACGAGAACGTGATCGTCCGGGGCTCCTCGCCCTCCGGCGCGTCGGCGAACACGATCTCGCTGATGCCGTCGGCGAGCTCCAGCGCGGTCTCGAACGAATCGGCCAGCCGCGCGGCGATATCGGGCCGCACCACGATCCGGTCGACGACCACGTCGATGTCGTGCTTGAACTTCTTGTCGAGCTTGGGCGCATCGTCGATCGCGTAATATTCGCCATCGACCCGCAGCCGCTGAAACCCTTTCTTTTGGTACTCGGCGATTTCCTTGCGGTACTCGCCCTTCCGGCCGCGGACCACCGGGGCGAGCAGGTACAGCCGGCTCTTCTCCGGCAGCTCCAGCACCCGGTCGACCATCTGCTGGACGGTCTGGCTCTCGATCGGCAGGCCGGTGGCCGGGGAGTAGGGGATGCCGACCCGCGCCCAGAGCAGGCGCATGTAGTCGTAGATCTCGGTCACCGTCCCGACGGTGGACCGGGGGTTCTTGGAGGTGGTCTTCTGCTCGATGGAGATCGCCGGCGACAGCCCGTCGATCTGGTCGACATCGGGCTTGGACATCATCTCCAGGAACTGGCGGGCATAGGCCGAGAGCGATTCGACGTAGCGGCGCTGCCCCTCGGCGTAGATCGTGTCGAAGGCGAGCGACGACTTGCCCGAGCCCGACAGCCCGGTGAACACCACGAGCTTGTCCCGGGGGATCGTCAGGTCGACGTTCTTGAGGTTGTGCTCCCGGGCGCCCCGGACCGTGATCACCCGCCGGTCGGCGGCGCTCGGCGGCGCGGCGTCGAACAGGGCCTCCAGCTTGGCGTCGACGGCGGCCTCCGCGGCCGCGCTCCGGCTGCTGCCCGGGCGGACGGGGGCGGGGGCCTCGGCCTTCTTCGTACGCGCGGGCTTGTTCGTCCGCTCAGGCTCGGCCGGAACCGCCTCGGCCGGCGCTTTGGCGGACGACGCCTTCACGGGAGACGGTTTGGGGGCGGCTTTGCTGGCGCCGACGCGGGGTCCGACTCGGGTTCCGGCTTGGGCTTTGGCCATGAGGGCGGCGGTCTTTCGAGGCGTCGACGCGGTCGGGGCTGGCTTTGCGCGCGGGTCAGCCGCCGCACCCGCTCATGTCGAGCCCGGAGCGGTCGACGGCAAGGTGAGGCCGGCGGGACGCAGGCCCGACATGCAACGCCATTGCTAGAACGAAACGCGTACGCCGGCAACCGCTCGCCGGAAGCCTGTCGTTTCGCGGCCGAAAAGACGGGATTTCCAAAGGGCCTGCGGCCCTTTGGCGGGGCGTCGGGGCAGGCCCCGACAGCAGGGCGCTGCCCTGCACCCGCAAAAGGTCCGGGACCTTTTGGATCCGGGACTTCACGCGTCGGCGTTGCGCGCCATGAAGGTGGCGGGGGTGCCGTCCTCGGGGTTCACGAAGATGATGTCGGTGGGGGCCCGCCGCGGGGTGTCGATCGACAGGAACGTCACCGGCTCGCCCGGGGCGATCTCCGGCATCGCGTGCACCGTGCCCGTCTCGAAGAACAAGAGCTGGCCGGGGCCGAACGGTGTGAGGTTCGCGGGGTCACCCAGCCAGACGGTGCCGCGTCCCGACAGGCAGTACAGGTACTCGTCGCAGGTGGCGTGATAGTGCGGCGGGGTCGGGCGGTAGACCCGGAACACCCGGGCGCTCGCCGCCGCCCGGTCGGTCAGGTAGGTGTCGACCAGGAGCGTCCGCGCGCTGTCGGGCAGCGCCGCCGCGAGCGCCGCCACGTCGAAGATTCCGGTGCCCGTCCCGGTCATGGCGCCTGCCTCACGACGCAAAGCCTTCGAGCACGATCTTGCCCTTGGCGCGCCCGCTCTCGATCAGCGCGTGCGCCCGCCGCAGGTTCCGGGCGTCGATCCGCCCGTAATGCTCGCCCAGGGTCGTGCGCAGGCGCCCCGCATCCACCAGCCGGGCGACCTCGTCGAGGAGCGCGCCCTGGGCGGCGATATCGGAGGTGCCGAACATCGAGCGGGTGAACATGAACTCCCAGTGCAGCGACAGGCTCTTGCGCTTGAGCAGCGCCACGTCGAGCTGCGCGGGATCGTCGATCAGAGCGAACCGGCCCTGCGGGGCGATCAGCGTCGCGATCTCGGCGAGATGCGCGTCGGTGTTGGTGGTCGAGAACACGAGGCCCGGCGCGCCGAGGCCCAGGGCCGCCACCTCGGCGGAGAGCGGCTTGGCATGATCGACCACGTGGTGGGCGCCGAGATCCCGGCACCAGGCCGCCGTCTCCGGCCGGGACGCGGTGGCGATCACGGTGAGGTCGGTAAGTTCGCGGGCGAGCTGGATCGCCACCGAGCCGACGCCGCCCGCCCCGCCGACGATCAGGATCGCCGGGGCGGCGCCCGGCACCGGTTTCTTGGCGTCGAGCCGGTCGAACAGGGCCTCCCAGGCGGTGATCGCGGTGAGCGGCAGGGCGGCGGCCTGCGCCCAGTCGAGGCCGGCGGGCTTGTGCCCGACGATGCGCGCGTCGACGCAATGGAATTCGGCGTTGGTCCCCGGCCGGGTGAGGTCGCCCGCGTAGAACACCGCGTCTCCGATTGAGAAGCCCTCGGCCTCGGCACCCGTGGCGAGAACGGTGCCGGCGGCGTCCCAGCCCAGGACCTTGACCCCGCCGGCCTCGGGCTCGGCCCGCACCCGGACCTTGGTGTCGACCGGGTTCACCGAGACCGCCTCGACCTTCACCAGCAGGTCGCGGGGGCCGGGATCGGGCCGGGGCAGGTCGCAATCGACCAGGGCCTCGGCCTCGGTGATCGGCAGGGATTTCCTGTACCCGACGGCGCGCATCGCAATCTCCTCCGACTGACCCGCACGGAGATGCCGTCCGCCTTCACGGCGCGCAAGTACGCACATAAAACGCCGATAGTGCCGAGAATGATACCGCCCGACGATCGCCTTGGGATCCCGCCATGCCCCGCACCCGACACCATAGCGGCAACTGCAGCCCCGGCTGCGCCGTCGAGGCCACCCTCCGGCTCATCGACGGCAAGTGGAAGGGCGTGATCCTCTACCACCTGCTAGAGGGGACCCTGCGCTTCAACGAGATCCGCCGGCGGCTGGCGAGCGTGACGCAGCGCATGCTCACGAACCAGCTGCGCGAGATGGAGGCGGACGGCCTGATCGCCCGGAAGGTCTACGCCGAGGTGCCCCCGAAGGTGGAGTACAGTCTGACCGAGCGGGGGCGGACCCTGGAGCCGGTCATCCACGCGCTCAAGGTCTGGGGCGACCTGCATGCCGATTTGCATGAGGCCGATTTGCATGATCCCGAACGGCATGAGGCCGAACGGCTTGCCGAGGCGGCACCGACCGTCGGGACTGCCGCCTGATTGTGCATTGCAGGCCGGGCCAAACCCCTCCACCCTAACGGTGTTTTTATAACCGTCCCGGATGATTCCGGCGAACGTTGCAGGATTCCGGGTTCCGATGGCCGTCCTCCCCTCACTCCGCGCGCGCATCCTCGCGGTGGCGCTCGCGCCCTGCCTCGCCTTCGCGGGGGCTGCCGGGTGGGCGGTGTCCGACCAATGGGCGCGGCGGGCCGAGATGGACCGGGTCGAGACCCTCGTCGGCCTCGCCTCGCGGATCAGCGCCTTCGTCCACGAGGCCCAGCGCGAGCGCGGCGCCTCCAGCCTGTTCCTGGGCGCCAGGGGGGCGCAGTTCGGGCCGGAACTCGCGGCCCAGCGCAGCCGCACCGACGCGGCTTTGGCCGGGCTCCCCGACGCGATGGCGGCCGCGACCGGCTTCGGCCCCGCCTTCGCGGCACGCGCCGAGGGCTTCGCGCAGGGGCTCACCGGGCTCGCGGCCCAGCGCCGGGCGGTCGATGCCCTGGGCCTCACCGCGCCGCAGGCGACGGGCTCCTACACCGGCCTGATCGGCGAGGGGCTGGGCGTGGTCCGGGCGATGGGCGGCGTGATCGACGAGGCCGGCATCGCGGCCCGGGCCAACGCCTACGCGGCGTTCCTGGCGCTGAAGGAGGCCGCCGGCCAGGAGCGGGCCGCCGCCTCGGCGGTGTTCGCCTCCGGCAGCCTGGACCTCCCCGCCGCGCGCCGGCTCACCACGCTCTCGGCCGATCAGGCGACCTACGGCGCCCTGTTCCGGGCCGGGGCCGTCGAGGGTCAGGCCGCGCTGCTGGACGCCGCGGAGGCGACCGAGCCGGCGCGGGAGGTGGCACGCCTGCGCAGCGCCGCGCAGGAGACGATGCCGGGCACGACCCTCGCCTTCCGCGACGCGCCGGCCTGGTTCCGGCTCGCCACCCAGCGCATCGACGCCCTCAAAGGCGTCGAGGACCGGCTGACCGCCGACCTGGTGGCCGCCGCCGGCGCGGTGCGGGCCCGGGCCGACCGGATGCTGACGGTCTGGATCGCGGGCGGGCTCGCCCTGTTCGCGCTCTCGGTCGGCTTCGCGTTCTGGCTCGGCACGGCCATCGCGCGGCCCCTGGTCCGGATGGCCCGGGTGCTGACGGCGATCGGGCGGGGCGAGGGACACGACGGGCCGGGCGCCGACCTGGCCATCCCGGCGGGGGCCCGCGCGAGGTGCGGGCGATCGCCGACGCCGCGGTGACGTTCCGCGACAGCGTCGCCGAGCGCCGGCTCGCCCGGGCCGCGCAGCAGCGCTCGCCGCCGAGAATGCCGCCGCGCAGCGCGCCGCCGCCCTGAGCCTCGCCGACCGCTTCGAGGGCAGGTCGGAGGCATCGTCGCGGCGGTCTCGGCCGCCGCCGAGCAGCTGGAGGCCTCCGCCCACGGCATGGCCGGGCCGCGCAGGACACCACCGACCTCAGCCGGGCGGTGGCCGGCGCCGCGGATTCGGCCGCCCGCTCGGCCGACACCGTGGCGGCGGCCACCGAGGAGCTCACGGCCTCGGTCCGGGAGATCGGCGTGCAGGTCGGAGCCTCGGCCGACCTCGCGGCCTCGGCGACCCGGGACGCGGACGGCATGGCCGGAGAGGTCCGCCGCCTTGCTCAGGCCGCCGGGAGCATCGGGGAGATCGTCGCGATGATCTCGGACATCGCCGGCCAGACCAACCTGCTCGCCCTCAACGCCACCATCGAGGCGGCCCGGGCCGGCGAGGCGGGCCGGGGCTTCGCGGTGGTGGCCGCCGAGGTCAAGAACCTCGCCGGCCAGACCGCCCGGGCGACCGAGGAGATCGCCGCCAAGGTCGCCGAGATCACCGGGTCCACCGAGGCCTCCGTCCGCTCGATCGGCGGCATCACCGAGGTGATCCGCACCCTCGCCCGGATCGGGGCCGAGATCGCCGCCATGGTCGAGCAGCAGGGCGCGGCCACCGCCGAGATCGCCCGCACCACCGGCCAGACCTCGCAGGATACCCGCGCGGTCTCGGGCACCATCGCCGGCGTGGGCGAGGCGGCCGGCACGGCCAGCCACGGCTCGTCCCAGGTGCTCGACGCCGCCAGCGACCTGGCCCGGCAGGCCAGCGCCCTGCGCGGCGCCGTCGGCGATTTCTTGGCCAACGTCCGGGCCGCCTGACGGCAAAGTCCCGGATTCAAAAGGGTTGAGACCTTTTGCGGGTGCGGGCGGAGCCCGCTGTTTTCAAGGGCTTCGCCCCTGAACCCCGCCAAAGGGCTGAGCCCTTTGGAAACCCGGGACTAAACCTCGGCCAGGCCGAGCCCGAGCAGGCGGTTGGCGTTGCGCCAGAGGGCGGCGTCCAGGGCGTCCTCCGACAGGCCGAGCGCGCGGAAATCCGCGACGCCCTGGCCCATCGCCCGGAACGGGAACGAGGAGCCGAACAGGAACTGGTCCTTCATGAAGCCGTTCGCCGCCTCCACGTAGAGGCTGCCGCCGGGCGCGAACGTGTACATGTCCGGGGAGACGAAGACGTTCTCGTTGCGGAAGGCCACGGTCACCATCTCGGCCACGTGCGGGTAGAACCCGTGGCAGCACACGATCGGCAGCTTCGGGAAAGTCCGGGCGACCCGGTCCACCGCCAGCGGGTCGTTGAGGCGCAGGTCCGGCGTGGTCGGGCCGGACATGACGAAGGCCGGGACCGCCAGCGTCTCGCACAGCTCGTAGAGCGGCATCAGCCGCTCGTCGTCGGCCCGCATGCCCTCGCGGTAGAAGCCGGCATCGAGGTTGATCCCCTTGAAGCCGAGCTCGGTCACGGCGCGCTTGGCCTCCGCCACCGCGGCCTTGCGGCCGAGCTTGACCGGATCCACCGAGGCGATGCCGATCAGCCGCTTCGGATCGTGCCCGGCGGCCTGCGCGAGGACGTCGTTCGAGACCCGGACCCCCGGGACCGACCGGGCGACCATCACGGCGACGTCGATACCGGCCCCGTCCATCTCGGCGCGGAAGCCCTCGATCGTGGCGCCGCGGGTGAAGTGCTCGACCTCGCGGCTGCCGACCCGGGCGTTCAGCCAGCGGGCGACGCCGAATTCCGGCGTGTCGGGCTCGGCGCCGAAGAACGTGTGCAGGAAGGTCGGCCGGCTGCGCATGTCCACGACGGGCATTGTTTTGGGACTCCATGGTTGTGACGGGATCCACAAGGTCGAGACCTTGTGCGGGTGCAGGGCGGAGCCCTGCTATCGGGGCTCGGGCCGTGCGCTCAAGGGCTCCGCCCCTGAACCCCGCCAAAGGGCTGAGCCCTTTGGAAACCCGATCTCGTCCCTGGCAGGCGGGTCTCGTCAATGCGAGACCGCCTCCAGCACCTTGCCGCGGGTCTCGACCCCGAGGGTGAGCACCAGGAGGGCGGCGATCAGGAAACCGCCCGCGCCGACCTGGAACGCGGTGGCCGGGCCGTAATCGCGCACCAGCACCGGCACGATCATCGGCCCCAGGATGGCGCCGATCCGCCCGAAGGCCGAGGCGAAGCCGGCCCCGGTGGCCCGGGCGCGGGTCGGGTACAGCTCCGGCGTGTAGGCGTAGAGGCAGCTCCACATGCCGAACATGAAGAACTGCATCACGAAGCCCGCGACGAACAGCCAAGTGACCGTGACGCCGGCGACGGTCAGCACGGGATCGCCGCCGGCATTGCCGTACAGCCAGGCCGCGGCCGCCGCGCAGATCAGGAACAGGGCCGTGGTCGGCTTGCGGCCGATCCGCTCGAGCAGCACGGCCGCCGCGGCGAAGCCCGGGATGCCGCCCAGGGTGATCAGGGTCACGAAGCCCACCGAGCCGACGATCGAGAAGCCGCGCTCCTTGAGCAGCACCGCGATCCAGGAATTGAGCCCGAAGAAGCCGATCAGCGCGAAGAACCACAACCCGAAGGCCATCACGGTGCGCAGCCGGTAGGCCGGCGCGAACAGGGTCGCCACCGCGCTCAGCCGGGGCCCGGGAATCCGATCGGCGACCGTCTCCGCCACCGCGGCGGCGACCTGCGGGGTGATTGGGGGCAGGGGCCGGCCGGTGGCGCGCTCGACCGCGCGCTCCATCGTGGTCATCACGGCGTCGGCTTCCGCGTGCCGGCCCGTTTCGGCGAGCCAGCGGGGCGATTCGGGCATGGAGCGGCGCACCGCGAGCACCACCAGCGACAGCAGGCCGACCACCACGAAGGCCCAGCGCCAGCCGAGATAGGGCAGCACGAAGAAGCTGATCGCCCCGGACAGGACGTAGCCCACCGCCCAGAACCCCTCCAGGATCGCGATGTACTTGCCGCGCACGGGGGCCGGGACGATCTCGGAGACCATCGCCTGCGCCACCGGCGCCTCGCCGCCGACGCCCACCCCGATCAGGAACCGGCAGGCCATCAGCACGGGCAGGCTCCAGGCGGTCGCCGCCGCGAGGCTCGCCAGGCCCCAGACCACCATGGTCACCTGGAACACCGCCTTGCGGCCGAACCGGTCGGAGGCGGTGCCGGCGACGATGTTGCCGACGAGCTGGCCCGCGAAGGTCATGGCGGCGAGCTGGCCGGCCTCCGTGGGGCTCAGCCCGAAAGCCACCACGATCGAGCCGAGCAGGAAGGTCAGGAGCGCCACGTCGATCTGGTCGACCAGCCACGCGGAGGCGATGATCGCGAAGATCTTTCGCTGGTAGCGCGACATCGGCAGCCGTTCGAGGCGCGCGGCGATGTCCGAGACGACCGGACGCCCGTCCTCCCGAGCTGTGGCGGCAAGCGGCACGGTGGATCCTTTCTCGACACCCGGACCGCCGCGCGGTCCCGTGCCGACCCCGGTACAGCAGGCCCGCCTGCCGGAACAGGCATGGCGCCGGACAGGCATGGCGCCGGACAGGCATGGCGCCGGACAGGCATGGCGCCGGACAGGCATGGCGCCGGATCGGATCCGGCCTATCTGCCCGGGCGCCCCCGGACACTGGACCCGCGATGGATGATGCTCCCTCGGCCGCGCAGCACGGCCGCTACCGCTACAGCGCCCTCCCGGACCGGCCGGTCTACGATTGGCCCGGGGGCCGGCGGCTCGCGGTCTATGTCGGGCTCAACCTCGAGACCTTCGATTTCGGGGCGGGGCTCGGGGCCGAGCTCGCCCCGGGCGGGCCGCAGCCGGACGTGCTCAATTACGGCTGGCGCGACTGGGGCAACCGGGTCGGGGCCTGGCGGCTGCGGGACACCCTCGACGGCCTCGGCCTGCCCGCGAGCGTGCTGGTCAACAGCCGGCTCTACCAGGATTGCCCGGGCCTGATCGAGGCGTTCCGGGCGCGCGGCGACGAGATCGTCGGGCACGGCCGCACCAATGCCGAGCGGCAGGGCACCCTGTCCGAAGCGGAGGAGGGCGCCCTGATCGCGGAGGCCACCGCGATCCTGACCCGGGCGGAGGGCCGGGCGCCGGCCGGCTGGCTCGGCCCCTGGATCTCGCAGTCGCGGGTGACGCCGGACCTGCTCGCCGAGGCCGGCTACCGCTACCTGCTCGACTGGTGCCACGACGACCAGCCGACCTGGATGGCGACCCGGGGCGGCGGCCGGATCCTGGCCATTCCGTATCCCCAGGAGCTGAACGACATCCCGGCGATCGTCGCCCGCAAGGAGACGGGCCGCCACTTCGCCGACGCGCTCGTCGACGCCTTCGACGAGATGCTGGAGCAATCCGCCGCGGCGCCGCTGGTGATGGGCATCGCGCTCCATCCCTACATCGTCGGCCAGCCCCACCGGCTGCGACCGCTGCGGGCGGCGCTCGCCCATATCGCGGCCCATCGGGACCGGGTCTGGATCACCACGGCGGGCGCGATCGCAGCGCACGCCGTGGCGGTGTCCGGCTGACCGGAGCCGAGACGACCCGCACCCGCACCCCGCACCCCGCACCCCGCACCCGCCGATGGCCCGATCTCGGACCCGGTATTCAAGACGAGCCATCGGGTTTTCGCGCGCGCCTCAGCGCGAAAACCCGCACTCGACGTGCGCGATAACGATCCCGGTCACGATTTTCTCGCGGTCAGCCTTGCTGCCGCCATCGTTGCCCCGGAGGCGGCAGTATCCGCGCCCATCGATAACGCCGCCGCGCACGCCGCCATGTCCGACACCAGGTCCGACACCCGGGACCCGTACCGCCGCGCGGCCGTGGCCGGCGCCGTCCCCGATCCCGCGCCGGAACCGGGCTTCGAGGACCTTCTCCGCATGGCCCGCCGGGCCTGCGGGGCCCCGATGGCTCTGCTCAGCCTCGACACCGGGGACCGGCCCCGGTCCGAGGCCGCGGACGGGTTCGGGGCCGGCATCCTTTCGCCCCCAGGCAGCCTTCCGCCCGCAGGCATCCTTGCGCCCACAGGCGCGCTCGCCGGTATCCTCGCGCGTATCCCCGACGGCCCGGGTGTTCTGGTCATTCCCGACCTGACGGCGGATGCGCCGGCCCGCGCCGACCCGCCCGCGCGGCCGACCGGCGCTGGTTTTTCGCAGGCGCCGCGCTGGAATCCCCGGCGGGCCGGCGCCTCGGCACCCTCTGCGTGCTCGACACAGCCCCCGGCCCGGGGGTCTCGATCCCGAGGCGGCCGAGGACCTGGCCACCCTGGCGCAGCTGGCCGCGACCCGGCTGGAGCTGCGCCAGACCCGGGCGGCACGCGACCGCCTGCTGGCCCAGCGGGCCGTGGTGGCGGATCTGGTGGCGGCCTTGCCGGGTGCCGGCGACCGCGGGCGATCCTGATTCTCTGGTGGCTGCCGCCCTGGCAGCCGTGCCGGAGGCCGAGGGTGGGGCCGCCGCCCTGCGCGAGGGCCCGACCTGGTCTACCGCTCGGCGGCCGGTAGCCTCGCCCACCAGGTCGGCCTGCGCCGGCCGCTCGCCGGCGGGTCGGCCGAGCCGGCGCTGCCGGCCCGTGCGGCGACCCCGGCTCAGACCGGATGGCAGACCTGCGGACGGCGGAGCTGCCGCCGGCGGACCTGCCGCCGGCACCCGGCATGCACGCCGCCCTCACGGTTCCCGTGCAGCTCGGCGGCGCGGCATCGGGGATCCTCGAGCTGCGCGCCGCCCGGGCCGACGCCTTCACGCAGGATGCCTTCACACCGGATGCCTTCACACCGGATGACCTGGCGGTCGTGCAGCTGATCGCCGGCACGGTCGCGGCGAGCCTCACCGAGACCCGGGAGGTCGGCGCGGCCGAGGCCCGGCTCGCCACCGTGATGGATACGGTCCCGGTCGGGATCCTGCTCGCCGAGGCGCCCTCCGGCCGCATCGTCATGGGCAACCGGCGCATCCGGGAGGTGCTGGGCCACGACACGGTCTATGCGCCGGACAGTGCGGCGTACGGCGCCTACGTCGCCTACCACGCCGACGACAGACCGGTGGCGCCGGAGGAATTCCCGCTCGCCCGGATCTGCGCGGGCGAGGCGGCCCGGGCCGAGCTGGAGGTCCGCTACCAGCAGCCCGACGGGACGCGCCGCTGGATCGCCATCGCGGGCGAGGCGATCCGGGACCCGGCCGGCAAAGTCGTGGGCGCCGTGGTGGCGGTCTCCGACATCGAGGCGCGCAAGCGCGCCGAGGCGGACCAGAACCTGCTCAACAGCGAGCTGTCGCACCGGCTGAAGAACACCCTGGCGCTGGTGCAGGCGATCGCCGCCCAGACCCTGCGCAACGCCCCCGACATCGACACGGCCCGCGAGGCCCTGGCGGCGCGCCTGGT
Organism: Methylobacterium sp. WL1; assembly: GCF_008000895.1. Lineage (NCBI taxonomy): Bacteria > Pseudomonadati > Pseudomonadota > Alphaproteobacteria > Hyphomicrobiales > Methylobacteriaceae > Methylobacterium > Methylobacterium sp. WL1. Next base: position 1,547,805 of record NZ_CP042823.1, read on the forward strand.
CGCCCTGGGCAAGGCCCACGACATCCTGCTGGCCGGCCATCTCGCCGGCCGCCCGGAGGCCGCCAGCGTCGCCGCGGTGGTGACCGGCAGCCTGGCGCTGCACCAGGACGATCCCGGCCGGTTCGGCTTCGACGGCCCCGATCTCCTGATCGGGCCGGCGGCCGCCCTGTCGCTGGCCCTGATGCTGCACGAACTCGCCACCAACGCGGCGAAGTACGGCGCGCTCTCGACGCAGACGGGCCGGGTCGACGTCGGATGGGACACGGCCCCCGATACGGCCGGGGACCCGGTCTTCACCCTGGTCTGGCGCGAGAGCGGCGGCCCGCCGGTGGCGCTGCTGACGCGCCGGGGCTTCGGCTCGCGGCTGATCGAGCGGGGGCTCGCCGGGCGGTCGGCGGCCGGGCCGCGCTCGACTATCACCGCGACGGGCTGGTCTGCACCCTCACCGCCCCGCTCGCCGGATTCCGGGCCGAGCCGTAAAGCGGCCCGTCGGGGTTTCCGAAGGGCTCAACCCTTCGGCGGGGTTCCGGGGCGCAGCCCCTGAGGAGAGCGGGCCCCGCCCGCACCCGCGAGAGGCCGACGACCTTGCGAATCCCGGATCGTGTCCGCTCAGTTGGGGATCGCCAGTCCGATCGACAGGCACAGCGCCCCGACTGCGGTCAGGGCCACGGCAGCCTGGCGGACCTGGTGCCAGCGGGCGGTGCGAGCCCGTTCCTCCGGGCTCGCGCCCAGGCGCAGCTCGTCGTCGAACCCCTTCACGAAGGATTCGAAGCTCGGGAAGGCCCGCCGGGCGAGCCACAGCCACACGCCGACGGCGATCAGGCTGAAGGCCCCACCGCCATACGTCAAAGCATCGTCCAGCATTCAGCGCACGCCTACCAGCCCACGCCCCCCTCTACTGCCGACGTCTACGGCAGGGTGCTGGACTTGCCTAGGTCATCCCCGGAATCGGGCGGGCGAATTTTTGTTTCCGCGCCGTATCCGGCGGTCCTTCAGACCGGCGGCCGGCCCAGGGCGTAGAGCGTGATCGCAGCCGCGTTCGAGACGTTGAGGCTGCGGATCGCCCCCGAGAACGGGATCCGGGCCAGGATATCGCAGCAGGTCCGGGTCCGCTCGCGCAGGCCCTTCCCCTCCGCCCCGAGGACGATCACCAGCGGACGGGCGACGGTGAGGGTGTCCAGGCTCGCGGGCGCGTCGGAATCGAGGCCGATCCGCGTGTAGCCGCGCTCGCCCAGCTCGATCAGCGCCTCGGCCAGGTTGCGGACGGTGACGAAGGGCACGTGCTCCAGCCCACCCGAAGCGGATTTCGCCAGGACCCCGGTGGCGCCCGGCGCGTGCCGCACCGTCGTGACGATGCCGGCGACCCCGAAGGCCGCGGCCGTGCGGACGATCGCCCCGACATTGTGCGGGTCGGTGATCTGGTCGAGGGCCAGCAGCAGGGCGTCGGCCGGCAGGTCGTCGAGCCCCGGAGCGGGCAGGGGCTCGGCCTCGAGATACAGGCCCTGGTGGACCGCGTCCGGCCCGAGCAGGCGGCCGATCTCGCTCGGTCGGACCAGTTCGGGGGCGATGCGCAGGGCATCGCCGAATTCCTCGGTCAGCCGGGCCGCCGCGTTCTCGGTGGCGAGCAGCCGGTGCAGGCCGCGTTCCGCGTTGCCCAGCGCCTGGACCACCGGGTGCCAGCCGTACAGCACCGCGGCGCCATCGGGTCCACCGGACTCGGGCCGCGGCCCGGATCCGCCGGGACGCCCGCCGGACCGGAAGCCGGGCCGAAACCCGGACCGGGGCGGGCCGCCCGGGCGGCCGTCGTTGCGGCGGCCGGTCATCGGAACGCGATCGGGGAGGGGAGCATCGGGACGGCCTTTCCAGAATGGGTCGGTCCGAGAAACCGGGCGGCACAGCCCACGTCAACCCGACGCCGTCGGAAACATCGGGTCCGGGGCGCCCCGGACCCGGATTCCCTGAATGCCAACTTCTCCCCGGGCGCCCCGGCCTGTGGATGGATCCGGGATATTCCCTTCAAACCATGTGTATGTCGACGGAACCGAGTGTGTTCTTCAGACCGAACGAGCGCCGCGTTAAGTAGGAAGATTATCAAGATGGAATCTTTCAGAGAGTCAGTTCGGAAGACTATATGGGGTGCCGAATTCATGATCTTCGTCAGAGGGTTGAGCCTACTTTTCGTATCCGACTCTGCGCGGATGCGCATGCGACTCTGCGCGCCACCGTATCGGAGTCTGCGCGGATCCAGCCGGGGGGTGCATTGGATTCTGCGCGGTTCCGTATCGGATTCGGCGCGGATTCCGGCCCGGAACGGTGGAATGCGGGGATAGACGGCCGGGACCCGGGCGTATCGAACTCTGCGTGGGGCGATGTCCCCGATCCGCCCGTATGCAACTCTGCGCCGCAACTCTGCGCCGCAACCCCGCGCGAGAACCCCGGGGAACCGTGGATTGCCGGGACAAGCCGGACCGGACCGGAGCCCCGGCCGTCGAATCGTGGCATGGCAGGATCGGGCCGCCCCTCCGCCTTCCGGGAGGGACGTGTCGGCGTGCGGCTCGGGCTGAGGGACGATGGGCATCGAGGAGAAAATCGCAGGGATCCACGACGCGGATCTGCGGGCCGAGATCGAGGCGGCGCGCGGCGGCTTCCTGTTCGCCCAGATCGTCGAGCACGTGCTGCATCGCCAGCGCGAGCGCGACGCGCAGGCCGCCGTTCTCGGGGAGCAGGAACTCCGCCGGGCCCAGCTATCGCGCGACCAGCGCCGACGCGACGCGGTCCGCCTGGTGATCGAGAACGAGCCGGCCCTGCCGTCGAGCCTGCAGCACATCCACTCGGTGCTGGCGCTCTGCGGCCTGCCCTATCGCGACCCCGGTCCCGTGCGCGAATTCTCCCGCACCTACGGGCGCAACTCGCTCAGCCTGATGGCCGGGCGGATCAAGGATCCGGAGACCGGCGCCTTCGCGCCGCAGGGGCTGCCCTACGGTCCGAAGGCCAGGCTGGTGCTGCTGCACCTCTGCACCGAGGCGGTGCGCCAGCGCAGCCCGACCGTGAAGGTCGCCGAGACGCTCTCGGGCTTCATGCGCGAGATGGGGTTTGCCGTCACGGGCGGCGAGCGCGGCACCATCCGGCAGTTCAAGGAGCAGCTGAACCGGCTGGCCGCCTGCACCATGCAGATCGGCCTCTGGGATGGGCGCGACAGCGCCACAACCCTCAACGTGCCGCCGTTCCGCAGCCTCGAATTGTGGCGTCCGCGCGCCGGCGAGGGCGACGAGGAGGCGGGGCGGACGGTCCGCTTCGATCTGGAATTCTACGAGACGCTGATCAAGCACGCGCTGCCCGTGGACGTGCGAGCGGCCCGGGCCTTCTCGGGCTCGGCGCGCAAGCTCGACCTGCTGTTCTGGACCGGCTACCGGCTGCGGTCCCTGCAGCGCCCGCTGCGGCTGACCTGGAACAACCTGCACGCGCAGTTCGGCGCCGAGAACGCCTCGATCCGCAGTTTCCGGCAGGCCTTCAAGGCCGATCTGGCGCATCTGCGCGAGGTGTTTCCGCGCCTGCCGCTCGTGCTCGACGATGGCGGCCTGACCCTGCACCCGGCCGACCCGAGCGCGCTGCTGGTGCCGCCGCGCCCCGCCTCCGCGAAGGGAATGAAGGGACGCCAGAAGGGAATATGAGCCGTTCCCTTTGTTCCCTTTGTCCCATTGGTGGGAATGCATCGCGGCGCGGCGGTTCGGAAAGAATGTTCCCTCTGCGAACGGAATGAGCTAGACGTTCCGTTCGGGTGAAGGGAACATCGGATGGGTCTGTCGGAACAGGATATCGAGGCCCGGCTCTCCGCATTGCGGCGGCAGCGCGAGGCGATCGACCGGGAGATCGCCGACCTCGTCCTCTACCTGGAACTCGGCCGGCGCCTGAGCGGTGCGCAGGGCGGCCCGGCCGTCGCCGATCCGGGCGGGGGACGGGCCGGATCGCGCCGTCCAGCCGCCGCTCCGGCAAGCGCCGGCCGCCCGCGCCGCCGCTGCCGAGACCGGCCTCGACATCGCGCAGCCGTCTGCCCGCCCGGCCTGGACCGATCTCGAGGATGCGGAGGCCGGTCCGGTCGGGCTGCAGGCCGTGCCGCAGCGCCGGGCGTTGCAGAGCCTGGAGCCGCGGCGCCTGGAGCCGCAGCGCCTGGAGCCGCAGCGCCTGGAGCCGCAGCGCCTGGAGCCGGAAGCCGGGCCGAACGGAATCCCGCCCGCGATCGCCTTCACGGAGGATGCCGCCGGCGCCCGCCGCTACGGCCGGGCGCTAATGGAGGCGGCCTGCGGGGCGATCCTGGCGGCCGGCCGGCCGCTGCACGCGGGCGAGATCCTGGAGATCCTCCTGGCCCGCGGCTTCACCCTGCCGGGGCGCGATCCGGTGGCGGCCCTCAACACCCGCCTGTGGAAGCGGTCCGGCCCCGGAGGTCCCCTGCTCCGGGTCGCCGAGGCCACCTATGCCCTGGCCGGGCTGGAGGCCGGCGCCGGGATGGCGCGGCCCGTCCGGGGCTACGATCCGGACGCGTGAGGCCGCGGCGGTCCCGGATCGCCAACCGATCGAGCGATCCGCGGCCGGTCACGATGGCGTGACACCGCCCCCTCGGAGCGGCGCGCCGGACCCGGTTGCAGCCGGTATTCGACCCATATGGGGGAGGCGCCGTCGCACCGTCCGCGCGTAGGGTCCCGGCCCGCACCCGAGCCGGTGCGGGCCGGGCTTACCGGACCGGCGGCTCCGGTAAGTCCGGCTTGGAGGTCGTGAAGGATGCCCAGCGCCGCGCGATCCCGCTCCGCCCTCCGGGAGGCGGCCCGATGACGATGGCGCTGGTGACACCGGCCGCTCAGGCCTGTGCCTTCGCGCTGGGCTGTGCGGTGATCCATGCCGCCCGCGGGCACGCGGAGATCCTCACGCGGGTACTCGCCGCCGCGGCGATCGTGGCGGCATTCCTGGTGCTGCTGGTCGCGTCCCTCGACGCCCCGCAGGGGGACGCGGGTCTTCCGGATCCGCTCCCGGCCGCCGCTGCCCCCTGAGCACGCCGCCGGGTCCCGGACCGCGAGCGCGCGCCGCCGAAGGGGATACCGGTTCGGCGGCGGCGAGCGCGTCGCATCGGGAACGGCTCTAGTTGATCAGGCAGAATCCGGCCCCTGTGCCGACGCGCCGCTCCTGCGCGCACCAGGGCCTGGGGGCGGCCCTGGGAGCGGGTCCGAGCGCCTCCCGGGGCAGGTCGGCCGGGCTCTTCAGGGAGGCCGTGGTCTGGGCGGCCTCGGGCTCCGGGTGACGGAGCGCGAGGCTGTCGAGGCGGGCCCCGGGGTCCGGGAGCCGAACCTCCGGAGCGGGGCTCGCCGGCATCGGCATCGCTCCGGCCACGACGGCCTGGTCCTGCGCGGCGGCGGCTCCGGCCAGGGCCAGGCAGGCGACCGGGACCGCGAGGAACCTGAACATCGGCGACGCTCCCTGCCGAGGACGCGCGTCCGGCGGATCCCGGACAGCGGGTGGGCCGGGCGAGTGTGGCGATGGCGTCTTAAGAGGGCGCGAAGATTCAGTCTTAACCGGAGGCGAAGATCGCGGATCGGAGGTCCGGTGCGGGCCATCACAATCATCGACCCGGCCGGCGATCACCGGTCGGCCGCCATTCCTTCGCCGATACGCCGAGACGCAGCCCCCGTCGCGCCGTGCGGCGGGGGCTGCGTCTCGCCTTGCGGGAACCGCACGGTCACTGCGCGCGGGGCGGCGACCGCGGCGGCGAGGCGGTCGTGCGGGAGGCCCGATCCGCCGACCACCGCGACGCGGGTCCCGGCGGCCATGCGCCGGCTCGCCCAGTCGCCGATCATCTCCAGGCAGGTATGGTCGATCGCCGCGAGGTCCTCGGTGCCGAGGCGGACCTCGCCGCCCACGGGGGTGCGCTCCAGCGCCGCCGTCAGGGTCGGCAGCTGCAGGAAGGTCGCCGCCCCGGACAGCCGCAGCTCCGGCACCCCCGGGACCTCCGTGGCCGCGGCGTGCTCGATCCTCAGCCGCCCCTTGCGCAGGCTCGGCAGGGTCTGCGCGAGGCTCAAGGCCAGCCCGGTGAGCACCCCGCTCAGCAGGTCCACCGCCACCACGGTTGCCATCGTGGCGAACCAGATCGCCGCGGTGGTCCAGCCGTAGCGGGCCCGCAGGTGCAGGCCGTGGACCGGGCTCGCCAGCCGCCAGCCGGTGACCACCAGGATGCCGGCGAGGCTCGCGGTGGGCACCAGCGCCAGCAGCCAGGGCAGGGCGACCAGGAAGGCCAGGATCCAGAGCCCGTGCATCACCGTGGCGGCCCGGGTGACCGCCCCGGCCTGCACGTTGGCGGAGGAGCGCACGATCACCCCGGTCATCGGCAGGGCGCCCAGGAGCCCGCAGATCAGGTTGCCGATGCCCTGCGCGCCCAGTTCCCGGTCGAACCGGGTCCGGGGGCCGTGATGCATGCGGTCGACGGCGGCGGCCGAGAGCAGGCTTTCGGCGCTGGCGATGACCGCGATGACCAGTGCCATCATGACGATCTCGGCCTCGGCAAGCCGCGCCCAGGCCTCCGGATTCGGCAGGGCGAGGCCGGAGAAGATCGCGTCCGGCACCACGACGCGCTTGACCGCGAGGCCGCCGAGCCCGGCCACCAGGCTGCCCGCCAGCACCCCGATCAGCGCCCCCGGCAGCAGCCGGAGCCGCTTCGGGCGCAGCCGCTCCCAGGCGATCATCGCCGCGATGGTCGCGCCCCCGACCAGCACCGCGCCGGGACGGTCGCCGGCCCCGGTGACGAAGTCGAAGAACGCGGCCGGGATCGCCACGAGGTTGTCGAGGCCGCTCGCCTGGGGCATGGCGTCGGTCAGGACGTGGACCTGGGCGAGCACGATCAGGATGCCGATGCCGGCCAGCATGCCGTGCACCACGGCCGGCGAGATCGCCCGGAACCAGCCGCCGATCCGCAGGGCGCCGGCGGCGAGCTGGACCAGGCCGGCCACCACCAGGACGGGGCCCAGGGCATCGAGCCCGTGCGCCTGCACGAACCCGTAGACGATCACGGCGAGCCCCGCCGCCGGCCCGCTGACCTGGAGCGGCGAGCCGGCGATCAGCCCGACTGCGATGCCGCCGACGAGACCGGTGATCAGGCCGCGCTCGGGCGGCACCCCGGACGCGATGGCGATGCCCATGCACAGGGGCAGCGCCACCAGGAACACCACGAACGAGGCGGGCAGGTCGCGCGCCAGGCTGGTCCGGACCGCGCTGCCCGGCCCGAGCCGGTCGCGCAGGCCGGCGAGCGACACGCCGCTCACGCCGCCTGCACCCGGTCGCCGGCCAGGGCGGAGGCCGAAGCGGGAGCCTGGGCCACCGGCATGTCCGCCTCCGCGATCGGCCGGAACCGCCCGGTGGTGCCGTCATAGGCCAGCAGCGCGCCGGATTCGATCTCGAAGAACCAGCCGTGCAGGCGCAAGCGGCCCTTGGCCAGGCCGGCGGCGACGCTCGGATGGGTGCGCAGGTTGGCGAGCTGCACCACCACGTTCTCCAGGGCGAGCGCCCGGTGACGCTCCTGCGGGTCCATGCCCTCGGGATAGGCCTCGCAGACGATGCGCTCGGCCGCTTCGGCGTGGCGCAGCCAGGCCGCGACGCTGGGCATCTTCTTCAGGAGCTCCGGCCTCATCAGGCCGCTCATGGCGCCGCAATCGGAATGGCCGCAGATCACGATGTCGCGCACCCCCAGGGCGACCACGGCGTACTCGATCGCCGAGGAGACGCCGCCGATCACGTCGGAGGCCGGGGGCACGATGTTGCCGGCGTTGCGGCAGACGAACAAGTCGCCCGGCCCCGCCTGGGTGATGTGCTCGGGCGAGACCCGGGAATCCGCGCAGGCGATGATCAGCGCGCTCGGGTGCTGACCGTCGCGCACGAGCTGCTGGTACATCTGGCGCTGGCCGGGGAAGACGCTGCCCTGGAAGCAGGCGATGCCCTGGATGATGCTGTTCACGTGCGGGAACTCTGCGGCTGGGGCGGGCTGGGAGATCGGGTCTAAGAGATCGGGTCTGGGAGATCGGGCCGGGACGAGGTTCGGACAGGGATCGGCGCCCGGGAGCTTGGGCGCTGCACCGTCCCGGCGCGGCGTCCGATCGGATACGGGGAGATCGCAAGGTGGCCGCCCGACCGGGGTCCGGGCGGCCCGGGGGCCTGCTCAGCGCCGGGTGCGGCGTTCCACATGGCCGGACGCCCAGTGCGGATCGACCACGCTGCCACGTGAGACCGTGGCGGTGCCCCGGTCATGCATCATCGGGGCGCCGAGGAGCTGGCCGCTGCCCAGGCGCTGCGAATGCAGCGAACGCGGATCGTGGGACGGATCGCTGACATAGGAACTCATGTGGCCGCCGCCGGCGACCTGCCGGCTGCCGCTGCCGCCCTCGCCGGCCTGGGCCGCCATCGGCAGCGCAAGGGCACCGGCCAGGAGGCCGAGGGCCAGGAAACGCTGTGTTCGGTTCCGCGTCATGGGAGGCTCCGCCTGTGCTCGTCGTGCTGGCCGGGACACCGCGTCCTGAGCCGATGCCTCGAACATAGCCGCAGTCGAACAAAGTAGATGTGCGGTTGAGCACAGTCTATCAATGTAAAATTTAATCCGTTTCAGCGATATACTTGGTGCGGGATCGCACGGCGTCGATAAAGCGTCGTCGAGGCCATGGATTAAACGGCACCGACCGCTCCATCGGACCGGTGGCAACCCGGCAGGTCGGCCGCGATCGACGGCCGGAGGTGGGGAGCGGGCGCGCCCCGGCGGGACCGGATCAGCCCGCGCCGTGCCGGATATCGACGGCCGGTCCGTCGTCATCCCGCGGGGACCCGGATTCCGGCCGGAATCCGGCGGGCAGCGGCGCCGTCGCGGTGTAGACGAGGCCGTCCGGCTCGTACGCCAGGGCGGCGCTGTCGCGGCCGGCGAGGCCGCGCTCCAGCAGGCGGGTGCCGAAGCCGCGCCGCGACGGGGCGGCGACCGGCGGGCCCCGCGCTCGCGCCAGGCGATCCGCAGGGTCCGGCCGCCGGGGCCGGCCTCCAGGGTCCAACCCAAGGACGCCCGCCCGGCCGGGACCGAGAGGGCGCCGTACTTGACCGCGTTGGTGCACACCTCGTGCAGGATCATCGTGAGCGCGAGCGCCATCTCGGGCGGCAGCCGCAGGTCCGGTCCGGCCAGGGCGATGCGCCCTGCCTCGGGCCCCTGGAAGGGACGCAGGGCCTGGCCGGCGATCCCGCGCAGGTCGGCGCTCAGCCAGCTCTCGCGGGTCAGGACGTCGTGGGCGCGGGACAGGCTGAGCAGCCGGGCCTCGAAGGCCTCGCGCCCCGCCGCCGCCCCGTCGCCGAGATCCTTCAGGCTCTGCGCCGCCATCGACTGCACGGTGGCCAGGGTGTTCTTCACCCGGTGGTTCAACTCGTCGATCAGGAGGCGCTGGGCCTCCCGCGCCGGGCGAGCTCGTCCGCCGCCCCGGTGAGGGCGTCCGCGATCATCGCGCCCTCGCGCACGATCGCCCGGGGCAGCGGCGGCAGGGGCCCGTCGCGGCCCAGCGCCCCGGCGGCCGCGGCCAGATCCCGCAGCGGCCGGGCGATCAGGCCGGCGAGCAGCCACGCGAGGACGGCCGCGGCGAGGGCCACGGCGCTGCCCGCGGCCAGGATGTTCCAGCGCAGGGCCGCCACCTGCAGGCCGTGCTGGCGCCGGCGGTTCACGGGCCGGCCATCCACGACCCGCCAGCCGAGGCCGGGATAATCGCGCTCGCCGTTCGTGCGCGCGCTCGCGCTGAGATACCCGGCGGCGGCGTCGGGCCAGGGTCCGACCCGGCTCGTGCCCTGCGGGTCGAGGGCGCGCCCGCCGGACAGCACGGTCTCGGGCAGGCGGTTGCCCTGGAGGGGCGGCGGTCCGAGCAGCACGGTGCCGTCGTGGGACAGGATCAGGATCTCGGCGCCGCCGCGATGGCTCCGGAGCGAGCCTTCGAGACTGCGCGCCATATCGCGCGCCCAGACCCAGTCGAGATGCGCGGCCAGCACCCCGAGGAGGCGCCCGTCCGGGTCCCTGACCGGGGCGGCGAGGTCGAGGAGGCGAAGAGGCTCGTGGAATGGCGGCTCGTGGATGGCCGGCCCGTGAACCGCCGGCGCCAGCACGGCCTGCAGAAGCTTGGCCGGGTGCACGTCCCCCACGAACGGCCGCTCGCGGGCCGCCTGGAAATAGGTGCGGCCGGAGACGTCCGCCCCCTCCAGCGCGCCGATGCTGGTGACTGCGACCCGCCCGTCCGGGTCGATCAGCCCGATGATCGAGTAGGCCGGGTAGGTCTCCTGGAGGCGCCGCATCACGGCGCGCTTGGCGTCGGTCCCGGCCCCGGGATCGCGCAGGCTGTCTGAGGTGGCCGCGATCTGGATGTCGCGCCAGCGCTCGAACATGCCGAGATCGAGGCTGCGCGCCATCTGTCCGGCGATCTCGGCGAGCTGGCCGCCGACCTCGGCCTCCAGCCGGCGCGTCGCCTCGCGGCTCACCAGGATGGCCAGCGCCAGGGCGGCGAGGAACCCGAGCGTCCCGAAGCCCAGGGCCAGCGCGAGACGCAGCCGCGGCACCTTGGGTGTCCGGCGGCCGGAATCGGCCAAGCCTCCGGGACTGGCTTGCGATCCCGACGCCGCTGCAGGGCCCGACCGGGCGACCGCTCGCATCCGCTTCCCCCGGCCCGGTCGGTCCCCTCGGGTCGAGGCGGGTCGCGTCCCTGCCCGCCCGTCTCAGCACGCGCGGGAGGGCTCAGCAAGACCGTATCGCGACCTGAGCCGCGGTTCGTGCAACTGCATGTTGCGGCGATGCATCCGTGCACCGCAGCCTTTCGTTCGCGACCGCACGCGACCGCACGCGACCGCACGCGACCGCACGCGACGCCCCGTCGCCGAGCCTCAGCCCCCGAGCAGCGCGTGCGCGGCCCGCACCAGGATCCCGTCCGGCCGGCGCAGCTCGCCCAGAACCGAGAAATGCTCGGCGCCCGGCACCGGCAGCAGGGGACCCGGCGCGTGGGCCGCGGCCCGCAGGGCGTGCAGGTTGCGGGCGTCGTGGATCAGGGCCGGCAGTTCGCGGCTCCCGTAGGCGAGGCAGAGCGGCTTGCCCACCACCGGACGGCGCAGGGGCGATAACGCCTCGACTTCCGCCTCCGTGAGGTTGAGCTTGTCGTCGAGGGTGGTCTGGCGGATCGGCGCGAGGTCGTAGACCCCCGAGATCGCGAGCCCCGCGGCGATCGCCGGATGACCGAGCTGGAGTGCGGTCAGCAGCCCGCCCGCCGACCAGCCCGCCAGGACCAGGGGGCCGCCGATCCCATGCGCGGGGCCGTGCGCGCCGATCCAGTCCAGCGCCGCGCCGATCTCGGCCGCGATCCGGGTCAGGCTCGCCTCCGGGGCGAGGGTATAGCCGACCATCGCCACCGACCAGCCGGCGGCGTTCGGCCCCTCGGCGAAGCAGGCGAACAGCTCGCGGGCACCCCGCTGCCAGTAGCCGCCGTGGAGGAAGACCAGGCCGGGCGCCGAGGCGTCGCGGGCCGGGTAGAGGTCGAGGGCGTTGCGGGGGCCGGTTCCGTACGGGATGTCGAGGCCGGCCGGATGCCTGGCCCGGTAGGCGGCCGAGGCGGCGTCGCGGGCGGCCACCTGGGCGGCGCTGTCGGCGACCGCGCGGGTGTTGTCGTAGCAGGCGCTGCGCGCGTCCCGGTCGAGCTCGGCCCAGCGGCGGCGCGGGTCGGCTTGGGTCGGATCGTCCAGGCGGAACGTCAGAGCCATCGTGGGTTGTCTCCCAACCTCCTGCCACACCATGCCAGCCCGCCCGACCCGGGTCGAGGCCGGGTTCAGGGAGTAGTGCCGGGAGCGGTGCCGTGATCCTGCGCGCCGATCGCCCGCAGGGCGGCGCGGGCCACCGCCACGTCCTGGTCGCTGGCGCCGGACCCGACCCCCCGATGCCGCCCAGGCAGGCGCCGTCGATCACGATCGGCAGGCCGCCGGGCAGGTTGGTCAGCCGCCCGCCGGTGGCGAGGCCGACCGTCACGGCGAGGTCGGCGGCGAGCCCGCCGGTGGGTGCACCGTTCGAGGCGGCGGTGACCGCCTTGGCCAGCGCGCTCTCCCGGACAGCAGCTTGGCGCCGTCCATGCGCAGGAAGGCGAGCAGGTTGCCGTCGGCATCGACCACGGCGACGACCTCCGGCACCCCGATCGCCTCCCGCGTGGGCGACGGCCGCCTGGAGCGCGATGAGGGCCGCCGCGTGGGTGAGCCGGGCGGCGGGGCGGGTGATGGCGGGCATCGCGGATCCTCGCAAGCGGTCTTCTCGGCGGCACCCCGTGGAGGGGCGGGGGCGGCGGTTCGGCGTCAGCGCGCGTCGAAGCCAGGATTGGTTCTAGAAACCGGGCCCGGCCCCCGGGATCGTATCGCCGTAGCCCCAGCCGGTGAACGGTGGGGCCGCGACCCGCTCCCGGCTGGCCGGGGCAGGGCACGCCCCGGGGGCGCGGTTGCTGCCAGACCCGCCAGCCCCGGAGCCGGTCGCGCGCGGCCATGCGGGCCAGCGTCATGTCCATGTCGGACGCCGCCCGCAGATCGGACGCCGCCCGGTGGTGCGGTTCCCTCGGCCGCGGGCGGGCCTCGGCCGGGTGATCGTCAGAAGCAGCGCCGCCGGCAGCAGGGCCGCGCGGATCGGGGCGGGCGCGGGGCGCATGGTGTGGAGCTCGGGCTGTGCGGAGCGCGACGGCGCTGTCTCCGCCGCCTACGCCGCTCCGGGCCTCCGGTTCCGGGACGATCCCGGGGGCAGGGCGGTTTTCGCGGGTCCGGAATCCGCGAAAACCCTTTAGGATGCCCTCACCCGAGACGATGCGAGCCGCCCGATGCCGATCCCCGCCCAGAACGCCCCCGCGCAGGATCCGGTCGCGCTGCTCAAGACCCTCGTGGCCTTCGACACGGTGAGCGCCCGCTCGAACCTGCCGCTGATCGACTGGGCGGAAGGCTATTGCCGCCACCACGGCGCCGCGGTCGCGCGCGTGCCCAACGCCACCGGGGCGAAGGCGGCCCTGCTCGTGAGCGTCGGCCCGTTCGAGACGCGACCGGGCTACGTGCTCTCCGGCCACAGCGACGTGGTGCCGGTCGAGGGCCAGCCCTGGTCGTCGGACCCGTTCGTCCTGCGGGAGGAGGCGGGCCGACTCTACGGGCGCGGTACCTCCGACATGAAGGGGTTTCTCGCGGTCTGCCTCGCGCTGCTGCCCGAGATGGCGGCGGCGGAGCTCGCGACCCCGCTCCACCTCGCGATCTCGTACGACGAGGAGGTCGGCTGCCTCGGGGTGCGCCCGCTGATCGCCCGGATGCTGGAGCGGGGACCGCGCCCGCTGGGCTGCTTCGTCGGCGAGCCCACCGGCATGGACGTGGTGGTCGGGCACAAGGGCAAGTCCGCCTCCCGCCTCACCTTTCGGGGCAAGGCCAGCCACTCGGCCCTGGCGCCGGCGGGCGTCAACGCGGTGGAATACGCCGCTCGCTTCATCGAGCATGTCCGGCTGTCCGCGGAGGCGATCGCCCGGGACGGCGCCCGCGATCCGCTCTACGACGTGCCCCACACCACCGGCCTGTCGAGCGTGGTCCGGGGTGGCTCGGCGCTCAACATCGTGCCCGACAGCTGCAGCGTGGAGTTCGAGTACCGGGCGATCGGGGCCGACGATGCCGGGGCGCTGGCGGCGGCCGCGATCGCCTACGCCACCGACACCCTGGCGCCGCTGATGCGGGAGACGGACCCGGCCTGCGGCGTCGATGTCGAGCCGCTGATCGACTATCCCGGCCTCGACACCGACCCGGAGGCGGAGATCGTGACGCGCGCCAAGCGGCTGGCCGGGCGCAACGGGCACGGCAAGGTCTCCTACGGCACGGAGGGCGGGCTGTTCGAGCGGCTGGGCGGCGTGCCGGCGGTGGTGATCGGCCCGGGATCGATCGGCCGGGCCCACAAGGCCGACGAATACGTGACCCGGGACGAGCTCGCGGCCTGCGCGGACTTCGTCCGGCGGCTGATCCGGGACTGCCGGGTCTGAGAGGCTTCGACGTCTGGCGCGGCCTTCGACGCGCGTCGTCTACGAAGGGTCCACGACGTCTGCGGCGGTCCGGCCACCCCGCGTGGCATCCTGCGAAGAAACGCCCGCCACGAACGAGAAACCTTTGCGCCGCTCGCGGTTTGGATGGGCGGCGGGCCGCGAGGCCGGATCGGGAATCGGCGAGAAGCGCATGGCCAGCCTCAGCGTCGCGATCGCGTTCGGCGTCCGCCTGCTCCTGGTGCTGCTGTTCCTGCCGTTCAGCGCCCTCGACAAGATTCTCAACTTCAAGGGCGCGGTCGGCCAGGCCCGGCAGGCGGTGCATGCCACCGGGCCGGCGACCCTGCTGATCCTGATCGGGCTCTGCGTCGAGATCGGGATGTCGCTGTGCGTCCTGACCGGCACCGCCGACCGGGCGGCGGCCTTCGTGCTCGCCGGCTATTGCGGCGTCACCGCGCTGCTGTGGAAACAGTTCTGGGCGCCCGGCGACTTCTGGGCAGGCGGCGAGGGCCGCGCGTTGTTCTGGGACTTCTTGAAGAATTTTGCGCTGGCCGGAGGTTTTTTGCTGATCACCTTCGGGACGGGCGCCGGGACGGTCCAGGATTTCTTCGCCGACCCGCTCGCCTCGTCGCACCCCTACGCGGTCCAGGCCCGGCCATAAGATCCGGGATCCCAAAGGACCCATGGCCCTTTGGCGGGGTACTGGGGCGCGCAGCCCCGAGACGTCAGCCCTGCGGTACGGTGGCGACCATCGAGGGCCGGCCCTCGAACACCGCGTACCAGGCGGCGGTGGCGGGGCGGCCGTCGCGCCAGGCGAGGTCGGGGAAGCGCAGGTCGAGGTAGCCGACCGCGCAGGCCAGTGCGACCGTGCCGATATCGAGCGCCGGCATGTCGGCGACCAGGGTCTCGAACCGGTCCAGCGCGGCCGTGATCTTGGCCACCTGCCCGGCCTCCCAGGCCGCCCAGCGCTGCGCCTCCGGGCGTAGGACCCGCTCGTAGCGGGTGAGCAGGGCGGCATCGAGCAGGCCGTCGGCGAGCGCCTGCCGGGTGAGCGCGTCCCAGCGCGCCGGACCCTCGGGGAACAGGCGCGGACCGGCCGACAGGCCGTCGAGATACTCGCAGATCACCCGGCTGTCGTAGAGGACGGTGCCGTCCTCCAGGACGAGGGCCGGGATCTTGCCGAGCGGGTTGTGGGCGGCGACCTCGGGGGAGGGGCCGGTCGGGGAGGCTCCGGCGACGGTGACGGCGATCCTGTCGATCAGCCCGGTCTCGTGGGCCAGCACCAGCACCTTGCGGGCATACGGGGAGGCGGGGGAGTAGAGGAGCTTCATCGGACCGTCCCGGTTCGTGGCGACGCATCTGGTCATGCCACGCAGACCTCGCATCGCTGCCCGCCGGAATCCAGCCCCGTCAGACCTTCCGGGACATCCCGGAGCCGGCATGCACCACCCGGCCCCGCACCCGGCCCCGCACCCGGCCCTGGCGCTTGGACTGCCGGTGCGCCCGCCAGACGAGGATGCCGGTGGCGAGCCGGTCCAGCAGGAGCAGGGACAGGCTGCCGATGATCGCGAGCACGCAGACGGCGCCGATCACGACGCCCCAGATCCCGGGGGCCGGGATGATCATCAGGCACAGCAGGCCGAACACCGCCGCCCCGGGGATCCATCGTGCCATCGTGCCGCCTGTCTTCGATAAGGGTCTCCCCTCTTGGGTGAGGCCCGGAAAAAAGGCATTGATGTATGTTTTAATCTCTATTTGCCGATCGTTATGCTTGAAAGCATGGTTTAAATTCGATCTATTTTTTTAATTACAGATCTCATTCTCGTCTCGAGCCGTTTCGGCTCAACCGAGGCCGCGAGCCGGCCTTCCGGGGAGCGCGCGGGCTGCCCCGGAGCGTGCCGCCAGGGCCAGGGGGCCAGAGCCAGGGCCAGAGCTAGGGCCAGGGCAAGGGCCAGGGGGCAGGGCAGGGGCCTCCGGAGGATTTCGGCGCGCTGGCGGCGCATGACTGCATCGGGATCCTGCGCGGCCGCCGCCTGGGCCGGGCTCGGCCTCGCGGAATTGCCGCTGTGGCTGGCGATCGACGCCCGCGCGGCCGGGCTGCCGGCCGCGCGGGAGCCCTTTACGCCGCCGGGATGAACCGCAGCGTGCCGGCCCGGCGGGTCGGCTGGCCGGTGTCGCTGGTGTGGTTGACCCCGTCCAAGACCGGCACCGCGGGGAAGTCGAACGGGCTGACCCCGTCGAGGCAGGCCACGTTCACGGCGTAGAGGTTTTGGTTCGAGCGCCGCTGGTGGTGGGTGTAGATCCCGCAGCGGGAGCAGAAGAAGTGCTCCGCCGTCCCGGTGTGGAAGCGGTAGCGGGTCAGAGCCTCCGCGCCCGCCAGGATCTCGACCCCGCCGGCCTCCGCCATGGCGACGACGGCGCCGCGCATCCGGCAGTAGGAGCAGGTGCAGCGGCGGATCGAATCGAAGCCGTCGCCGAGGGTCGCCCGGAAGCGCACCGTGCCGCAATGGCACTGGCCGGACCGGATGGCGGCCCGGCTGGTGACTTGGTCGGTCATGGCGCCTGTCCTGTTCCGATCGCCGCCGGGCCCGGTCCGGCCGGGCGCCTGCCTCCGGCGACCGCCCTCGCCGTCGCGCCGGGGGTAGCCCCGGGATCCGGGCCGGACAATCCCTGAAAAGCGCGCGCGTCGCGTGAGGAAAATGCACGCGGGGACCCCCATCCAAGCTGAGCTGCCAGGTTTTCCGCGCTTCCGGGTTTGCCGCGCTTCCGGGTTTGCCGAGGGCAGGGACGCGGATTGCCATCCCGGTGTTTCTTGAATACCTACTAGTTGGTAGGTGGCACGGGCGGTGCCGCCGCGGCAACGGCTCCCGAGAGAGCCGCGTTCGGAGGAACGCCGAGATGGAGAATTGGAACGGCTACCGGGGCGAGCTGATGGCCACGCTGGGTCAGATAGGCCAGATCAGCCCGGACCTGCTGCACGCCCACGATAAGCTGGCCTCGGCCCAGCCGAAGGTGCCGCAGCTCGACGCCAAGACCCGGGAGCTCATCGCCCTCGCGGTGGCGGTGACGACCCGGTGCGACGGCTGCATCGCCTTCCACACCGACGCCGCCCGGAAGGCCGGCGCGACCCAGGAGGAGATGGTCGAGGCGCTGGGCGTCGCCGTCGCGCTGAATGCCGGCGCGGCGTTGGTCTACAGCGCCCGGGCCTTCGACGCCTTCACGCGCGATCCGGGCTGAGCGGCCCGCGACCGGGGTGCCCCCGCGCTGCCGCGGGGCACCCCGGACCCGGCCGTCGCGCGCCCTATCCCGCCACGTCGAGGCTGCGGGCCTCGCTCACGAGGTGATAGAACCGGCCGTCGAACATCTGCATCACCGCCTCGGTGGCGGCGTGGGATTCCGGCCGGATCGACGAGGCCAGGCAGGCGTCGAGCGCCGCCTGATCGGGAAAATCCATCTCCAGGATCATGGCGATCGGCCGCGCGTCGGCATCCTTGGAGACCAGGCGCTGCACCCGCACCGCTGTGACCCCCGGGAAGCGCCGCCAGAACGGCTCCAGCTCGTCCCGGACCCGGCGGAAGAACGCATCGTCCTGGCCGTCGCGCACCGTGCCCTCGTAGATCGCGGTCCTGGTCAGCATCGGGCGTCTCCCCACGTTTCGAGCGGTCAACCGGCCAGCGCCGGGTTCGCTCCCGCCGGGTGACAGCGCGGCCGCGCTGTCCGTCCGGGCGATTGCGCCGGCCTTCACCCGGGCCGGCGAATCGGGGTAACGAATCCTCAGCCCATCGCGACGATGCGGGAGAGACCGGGATTCACCCACCAGAGGGGGGCCCGGCGCCGACGGAGCAACCGCCCCGGAAACTCTCAGGCACCGGAACCGTGTCGTCAGGGCGATCTGGAGAGCGGTGCAGCGGATCGTTTCGGTCCGTGGGCACCCGCCGAAGGGGACGTCCGCGCCAGCCTCGCCAGGGCCGGCCGGATCAAACTCTCAGGCACCGGGACAGATGGGGCGCGAAAACCGGCCGACCCGCGAGGGAAGGCCTCATCGCGTCCGCACGTCCCGGAGACCCCATCATGACCCACATCGCCATCATCGGCGCCGGCATCACCGGCGTGACCACCGCCTACGCGCTCGCCCGGCGCGGCTACGACGTCACCGTCCTCGACCGGCAGCGCTACGCCGCCATGGAGACCTCCTTCGCCAACGGCGGCCAGCTCTCGGCCTGCAACGCCGAGGTCTGGAACAAGCTCTCCACCGTGCTCCATGGCGTCCAGTGGATGATGCGCCGCGACGCGCCGCTGCTGATGAACCCGGCCCCGTCCTGGCACAAGCTGTCCTGGATGGCGGAGTTCATGCGCGAGATCGCCCATTACCGGCAGAACACCGTGGAGACCGTGCGGCTGGCGCTCAAGGCGCGCACCGCCCTGTTCGCCATGGCCGAGGCCGAGGGCATCGACTTCGACCTCAAAACCCGCGGCATCCTGCATTTCTACCGGGACCGGGCGAGCTTCGAGAAGGCGCACGCCGTCAACGCCCTGCTGCGGGAGGGCGGGCTCGAGCGCGACGCCGTGACCCCGGAGGAGATGCGGGCGATCGAGCCGACGCTCGCCGGATCCTACGCGGGCGGCTTCTTCACGCCCTCGGACGCCACCGGCGACATCCACAAGTTCACCCGGGGCCTGGCGGCCGCCTGCGCCCGCAGGGGCGTCCGCTTCGTCCACGACGCCAGCGTCGAGACGATCGCGGCCGGGGCGGGGGGCTACGCCATCGGCTGGCGCAGAACCGATCAGCTGGCGGACCGCCCGGCCGGCGCCCCGCAGGCCCTGCGCGCCGACGCGGTGGTGATCTGCGCGGGCTGCGCCAGCCGGCGCTTCGCCGCGATGCTCGGCGACCGGGTCAACGTCTACCCGGTGAAGGGCTACTCGATCACCGTGAACCTGCTGACCCCGGAGGCGCAAGCTGCGGCCCCGGAGGTCAGCATCCTCGACGAGGCGGCCAAGATCGTCACCAGCCGGCTCGGCGACGAGCGCCTGCGGGTCGCCGGCACCGCCGAGTTCAACGGCTTCAACCGCGACATCCGGCACGACCGGGTGCAGCCGCTGATCGACTGGACCCGGGAGCAGTTCCCGCTGGTCGACACCGACCGGGTGGTGGCCTGGAGCGGCCTGCGGCCGATGCTGCCGAACATGCTGCCCAAGGTCGGGCGCGGCCGCCGGCCCGGCGTGTTCTACAACACCGGCCACGGCCATCTCGGCTGGACCCTCTCGGGCGCCACCGCCGAACTCGTCGCCGAGGCCGTGGCCGCCGAGCACGCTCCGGAGGCCGCGGGCCTGCCGCTCGCCGCCTGATGCGGCGTCGAGGTCCGGGGCTCCCAAAGGGCCAGCCCTCTGGCGGGTGATCAGTGCGGAGCCCCGATGGGGGTGGGGGCTCCGCGCCGCACCCGTCAGGATCCCGGACGTCCCACGGCCGACGTGCCAAGCCGGATTATTATGTATACACTACCAGAGCCGCCCCGGATCCCCGAGCCGTGATGCGCATGCCTGCTCCCGATATGCCGCCTGCCTATATCGACCCCGCCACCGGGGCCTCCTATCCGATCGAGGTCCCGCGCTGGCGCGGCGATTCGGGCGGTCCGCTGATGATCTCGCCGCTGCCCGGGATCGACCGGGGGCAGATCGACACCGGCCAGCGCTCGCTCTGGCGGTACGGTGCGGCGCTGCCGGTGGCGGTCAAGGATCCGGTCTCGCTGGGCGAGGGCTGCACGCCGCTGGTGCGCCGGCCCTGGCGGGGGCGGCACGCCCATTTCAAGCTCGAATGGTTCGCCCCCTCGGGCAGCTTCAAGGATCGCGGCGCCTCCGTGATGCTGTCGATCCTGCGCCAGCAGGGCATCGACGCGGTGCTGGAGGATTCGTCCGGCAACGGCGGCGCCGCGGTGGCGACCTACGCGGCCGCGGCCGGGATGCGGGCCAAGATCCTGGTCCCGGCCTCGACCTCGCCGGCCAAGACCGTGCAGATGCGCGCCGCCGGCGCCGAGGTCGAGCTGATCCCGGGCACCCGCCAGGACACCGCGGACGCGGCCATCCGGCAGGCCGACACGATCTTTTACGCCAGCCACAACTGGCAGGCGCATTTCCTCCAGGGCACCAAGACGCTGGCCTACGAGCTGTGGGAGGATCTGGGTTTTTCCGCCCCCGACGCGGTGATCATCCCGTGCGGAGCGGGCAGCAACGTGCTCGGTTGCGACATCGGCTTCTCGGAGCTGCTGCGCCGGGGCGCCATCGCCCGGCTGCCCCGCCTCTACGCGGTGCAGCCGGCCCGGTGCGCGCCCCTGCATGCCGGCTTCCAGGCCGAGGCCGAGGATTTCGTGCCGGTGACCCCGGCCCGACTCTGGCCGAGGGCGCCTCCATCGCCCAGCCGGTGCGCGGCCGGGCGGTGCTGGCGGCGCTCCGCCGGTCCGGCGGCGGCACCGTGGCGGTGTCCGAGCCGGCGATCGAGGCGGCGCTGATGGAGCTCGCCCGGTCCGGCCTCTACGTCGAGCCGACCTGCGCGATGGCGGCGGCGGCGCTGACCGACCTGACCGCCAGCGGCGCGATCGGGCCCGACGAGACCGTCGTGGCGGTGCTCACCGGCACCGGCATCAAGGCGACGCCGCGCATCGCCGAGCTTTTGGGTCTCGCCCCGTGAGCCGCTGACGTGACCACGACGCCATAAACACGCGACGACCAGGAGGAAAAACCCATGCGCAACAATATTCCCGCCCGCGTCGGCATGCCGGTGGATGCGATCGACACCCCCTGCCTGATGGTCGATCTCGACGCCTTCGAGCGCAACGTCGACAAGCTCGGACGCTTCATGAAGGAGAACGGCCTGCGCCACCGCGCCCACGCCAAGACGCACAAGTCCTCCGACATCGCGACCGTGCAGATCGAGCGGGGCGGGGCCTGCGGGGTCTGCTGCCAGAAGGTCAGCGAGGCCGAGGCCCTGGTGAGCGCCGGCATCCGCGACGTGCTGGTGTCGAACCAAGTGGTCGCGCCCCAGAAGATCGAGCGCCTGGCCGCCCTCGCGAAGTGGGCGCGGGTGCTGGTCTGCGTCGACGACCCCGGCAATGTCGATGACCTGTCGGCGGCCGCCGTGAAATACGGCGTCACCCTCGAGGCCCTGGTAGAGATCGATGTCGGCGCCGGCCGCTGCGGCGTCGCCCCCGGCGAGCCCGCGGTGGCGATCGCGAAGAAAATCGCCGCCGCGCCCGGGCTGACCTTCGCCGGGCTGCAGGCCTATCAGGGCCGGGCGCAGCACGTGCGCGACTACGACGAGCGCAAGGCCCTGATCCAGACGGCGATCGACGACACGAAGCGCACCGTCGACCTGCTGAAGGCCGAGGGGCTCGCCTGCGACATCGTGGCGGGGGCGGGCACCGGCAGCTTCGCCCTGGAGGGCGGCAGCGGCGTCTACAACGAGCTGCAATGCGGCTCCTACGTCTTCATGGACGCCGACTACCAGCGGGTGAAGGACGCGAGCGGCCAGCCGATCGGCGACTTCGAGAACAGCCTGTTCATCGTCACGTCGATCATGAGCAAGGCCAAGGCCGATGTCGCGATCTGCGACGCCGGCCTGAAGGCCCAGAGCATCGACAGCGGCTTGCCCCTGGTGTTCGGCCGGACCGACGTGGAATACGTCAAGTGCTCGGACGAGCACGGGGTGATCAGCGATCCCGGCAACGTGCTCAAGCTCAACGACCGCCTGAAGCTGATTCCGGGCCATTGCGACCCGACCGTCAACGTCTACGACTGGTATGTCGGCGTGCGGGACGGGCGGGTCGAGGCGGTCTGGCCGGTCACCGCCCGCGGCATGACGTTGTGACGGGGGCTGTGCCGTAACGGGTTCCCAAAGGGCGAGCCCTTTGGCGGGTGCAGGGCGGAGCCCTGATTCATCACAGCAGGGCGCTGCCCTGCACCCGCAAAAGGTCGCAGACATTTTGAAACCATGACTTTGGAGGTCTTCACGTCATGCGCTTCATCTCGGAAGAGGAATCCGCCGCCCTGGTCGATCACGCCCTGGCGTTCGAGGCGGCCCGGGAGGCGCTGATTGCCGCGGTCGCGCCCGGCACCACCCTGTTCCCGGCGGTGCTGGGGCACGGCTCGGAGCCGGCCAACCGGTTCTCGATCAAGTCGGGGTCGACCGCCGACTATGCCGGCCTGAAGGTCGGCTCGTTCTGGCCGGGCAACCCGGACCGGGGCCTGCCGCGGCACAATTCGGTGATCCTGCTGTTCGACCAGGATGTCGGCCGGGTCGACACGGTGATCGAGGCCGGCCGCGTCAACGCCTACCGCACCGCCGCTGCCGACGCGGTGGCGGCCAGCGTCCTGGCCCGGCCGGATTCGGCGGTGCTCGCCGTGTTCGGGGCCGGCAACCAGGCGGAATTCGAATGCGCGGCCTTGGCCCGGATCCTGCCGATCCGGACCGTGCTGGTGGTGGCGCGGGATCACGACAAGGTCGCGGGGTTTGCCGAGCGCCTGCGGGGGCAGGGGGCCGCGGTCGAGGTGCGGGCGGCCTCGGCGCAGGAGGCCTGCCGGGCCGCCGACGTGATCGTCACGGCGACGCCGGCCCGGGCGCCTCTGTTCGAGGCCGATTGGGTCCGCCCCGGCACCCATGTCGCCGCCATGGGGGCGGACGCCAAGGGCAAGCAGGAGCTGCCCCCGGCCCTGCTCGAGCGGGCGGCCCTCTATTGCGACCTGCCCGAGCAGTCGCGCATCATCGGCGAGTTCCAGCACGCCCCCGCGGCGGCGGAACTGCGGGCGATCGGCGCCGTGCTGGGGAGCGGCCGGGGGGCCCGGACCGACCCCGAGGCGATCACGGTGTTCGATTCCTCCGGCATCGCCCTCCAGGACCTGACCATCGCCCGGGCGATCCTCGCCAAAGCGGGCGGGCGCGGGTAGGGGACGCCGACGCCGGCCCTCCCCCGCCCCGGCGGAGGACAGCGCAGCATGCAGGACAGGCAGATCCGGGTCATCGGCATCGGCACGGGCGATCCCGAGCACCTGACCCTCCAGGCGGTGCGGGCACTCTCCGATGTCGATGCAGTGTTCGTGCTCGACAAGCGCGCCGAGACCGCCGACCTGGTGGAGATCCGCAAGCGGATCTGCGCCGCCCACATCTCAAGACCCCACCGGGTCGTCACCGTCGAGGACCCGCCCCGGGAGCGCCGCCCGGCCGATTACGGCGCCACGGTCGAGGCCTGGCACGCGGCCCGGGCCGAGCGGCTGGAGGCGGCGTTCGCGGCGGAGCTCGAATCCGGGCAGATCGGGGCGATCCTGGTCTGGGGCGATCCGGCCCTCTACGACAGCACCCTGCGGATCCTCGACCGCATCGCGGCGTGCGGGCGCCTCGCCCTGCGCTGCGCCGTGATCCCCGGTCTCTCGAGCGTTCAGGTCCTGGCCGCCCGCCACGGCGTGCCGCTCAACGCCATCGGCGGCCCGGTGCTGATCACCACCGGGCGTCGCCTCGCGGCGGGCTGGCCCGGAGGGGCGGATGACGGGGCCGACAGCGTCGTGGTGATGCTCGACGGCGATCCAAGCTTCGCCGGCCTCGACCCGGAGTTGACGATCTACTGGGGCGCCTATCTCGGCAGCCCGGACGAGATCCTGGTCTCCGGCCGCCTCGGCACGGTCGGCGCCGAGATCCGGCGGGTCCGCGCGCAGGCCCGGGCGCGGCACGGCTGGATCATGGATATTTATTTGTTACGACGTCTCTGAGCGAGAGAGGCTGCGCGCCCCGGCCCCGGCCCCGGTGCTGCGCTGCGCGCGAATATCCCAATTCCGTCCGTCATCCTGAGGTGCCGCGCAGCGGCCTCGAAGGAGCCCTCCAGGGATCGCGCGGCTGACTGGAGCCCTCCTTCGAGATCTCCGCTTCGCTTCGCCGCCTCAGGATGAGGGGGAGGATGGGAGGACCCGGGTCGAACATGCCCCGCGAGAACGCCGACCCCCTTGCGTGACCCCGCCGCCACGGACAAGACCGCCCGACCCGGCTAGACCCGCCGCCATGCTGCGCTTGCGGGACTACCAGCGCGCCAGCCTCGACGCGCTCGCGGCCGCCTGGGGGCGGGGAGGGGGCGACGCGGCGGCGCCCGGCCATCTGGTCGTGCTGCCCACCGGGGCCGGCAAGGCCCTGGTCATCGCCGCCCTCGCCCGGGAGGCGGTCACACAAAACCCCCTCGCCCGGGTGGCGATCGTCACCCACAGCCGCGAGCTCGTGGCCCAGAACTTTTCGGAGTTGACCCGCTACTGGCCGGAGGCGCCGGCCGGCATCTTCTCCGCCGGGCTCGGGCGCCGGGAGGCCGGCGCGCAGGTCCTGGTCTGCGGCATCCAGTCCGTGGCGGACCGGCTCGACGCGGTGGGCCCGCGCGACCTCGTGATCGTCGACGAGGCGCACCTGATCCCGCGGGCCGCCCACACCCGCTACGGCCGGTTCCTGGCCGGGCTGCAGGCGCTCGCCCCCGGGATGCGGGTGGCGGGCTTCACCGCGACCCCCTACCGGCTCGATTCCGGCCGCCTCGACGCAGGGGAGGGCCGCCTGTTTTCCGGGATCGCCTACGAGGCCGATACCGGCGACCTGATCCGCCGGGGCTTCCTGGCGCCGCTCGTGTCCAAGGCGACGCTCACCCAGCTCGACGTCTCCGGGGTCGGCCGGCGCGGGGGCGACTACATCCCGGCCGAGCTGGAGGCGGCGGTCAACCGCGACTGGATCACCCGGGCCGCCGTGGCGGAGCTGGCGGAATACGGGAGCGGGCGCCGGGCCTGGCTCGCCTTCTGCGCCGGCCTCGCCCACGCGGACGCCGTGCGCGACGCGGTGCGGGCCGAGGGGTATTCCTGCGAGACGGTCTCGGGGGAGACCCCCCGCCGGGAGCGCGACCGGATCGTGGCGGCGTTCCGGGCGGGCAAGATCCGCTGCCTGACCTCGGTGGGCGTGCTCGGCACCGGCTTCAACGCCCCGGAGGTCGACCTCGTGGCGCTGCTGCGCCCGACCCGCAGCACCGGCCTCTACGTGCAGCAGGTCGGCCGGGCGCTGCGCCGCGCCCCCGGCAAGGCCGACGCGCTGATCCTCGACTATGCCGGCCTGGTGCGGATGCACGGGCCGGTGGATTCCGTGACGGCCCTCAGCGCCGCCCAGGTGCTCGGCGGGGCAGGGGGGCTGCGTGCAAAACCCTGCCCCGGCTGCGGCGCCCTGATCGCCCTGAACGCCTCCACGTGCGAGGCCTGCTGGACCGAGCCGGAGGACGAGGCCGACCCGGCCGCCCTGCACGACGCCGCGGCCGAAGACGAATTGCCGATCCTGTCGGCCGGGATCGTGCCGGCCTCGGAGCCCGCCGGCCCTGCCCCGGAGGCGGATGCGCCGTGGCATCCGGTGACGGACCTGACCCTGGAGGCGGCCCCGGACGGGCTCGATCTCGTGCTCGGCTGGCGGGACGGCGGTGCCGCGGCCGATTGGCGGGTGCGTCTGCGGCCCGGGCGCAGCGGCTACGAGCGGGAGAAGGCGGTGCTGTGGTGGCGCGGGCTCGGCGGCGGCCGCGACGCGCCGATGGATGCCGCCGGCTTCCTGGAGCGGGCCGAGGCCCTGGCCCGGCCGGCGGCGATCCGGATCCGGCCGGGCCGGCTGTCGGACCAGATCGAGTGCCGCGCCCAGGACGGCCGGATCTTCGCCGACCAGAGCCGGCTCGCCGGGCGCGCCGCGTGACGGCGCGGCAAGGGCAAGGGCAAGGCAAGGGCAAGGGCAAGGCGCGGGCGCGGGGAGGGCGCTTCATGCAGGTTCCCCGGACCGCCCTCACCCGGATCTCGCCGATCCGACGCCGGTCAGCCGCGCTCTTGGCTGCTGGGCCGGCCGCCGTCGGTGCCGAGAGGACGGAGCCGGCGATCGAGGCGTGCTCAGCCGGCCGCTGGCCCGGCCATCTGGCATGCCAGACCCCCTCACCCGACCGTCCTGACGCTGTTAGTTCCATAATATATCTTATGCGAACTCTGGATGGGTCTGCCGGGGCTGCTCCGGGTGGGGCCGATCCAGTCCGAGCCTGGGCCTCACCATCACGGTGACGGCCCCTGAACCGTGCCGGCTGCCGGCCTTGTGAGCGCGCCTCGCGAGTTGGTTTTGGCAGTTTGGTCGTTGGCCTTGGCTGTCCTGGGACGCGCGTCCTCGATCTGGCGGTCTCTGAGCCGACGGAGTTGGGCGCCACGCGGCCCCGCCGGGCCTCTGAGGCCGCCGACCGTGTGCCGCTCCGGTGGCACCGGCGCCGCGGCGAAGCCGCCGCCTGGATGAAGCGGCCCGGCGCGTGTCGTCGTGCCGGAGACCCGCGCGGCCGCATCAGCGCGGAACGGCCCGTCCGGGCGAGGGCGGCCCGCATTCCGGCCGGGCGCCCCTCCCGCGGCTGCGTCAGCAATCCGACAAGGGCCGGGCCCCGCTCGGGTTCGAGCATCGTCCTGACGGGTGGAGGCCGGTGCCTCGGGATGGAGGCCCGGGATGGGGGCCTCGGATGGAGGGCGGACGATCGGTCCGGGTGGCCGGCACGACCTGCGCCGGGGCGGGCGAGGCGGGACGGCCTCACAGGGGCGGGCGGGCGGTGTTCGCCGGTCTCACGCCCCTGCCCTGCCTCGCCCGGTGCCTGCCCGTCCCCTCTCTCTGCCCCCTGCCCCGCCCATGACGGTGCAGGCGCGCGGCCCGTCAACCGGCTGGCGCCGCGTCGAACCCGTCATAATAGTCGAAGAAGACCCGCTCGGGGTCGTGCCGGCTGCGCAGGGCGCAGAGCCGCTGCCATTTCTCGGGCGTGAAGGCGCGCGCGACGCTATCGGGATTCTCGATCGTGTTGCTCTCGCCCAGGTAGCAGCCGACCGTGAGCGGCCTCAGAGCCCCGACCATGGCCCGGTGCCAGTCCGTGTTGGTCCGGTCGTCGGCCGCCTCGTGCCACATCGTCCACGGGCCGCCATAGACCGCCGAGGACATCGAGC
This sequence comes from Methylobacterium sp. WL1, assembly GCF_008000895.1. NCBI lineage: Bacteria > Pseudomonadati > Pseudomonadota > Alphaproteobacteria > Hyphomicrobiales > Methylobacteriaceae > Methylobacterium > Methylobacterium sp. WL1. The sequence continues at coordinate 1,574,852 of NZ_CP042823.1, forward strand.
AGGCCATGTCCTTCTGCGCGGCCGGGACATCGGGGCCGCAGAAGATCGTGAGCAGGAACACGCTCGTGCTCGACGGCGCCGCCGGCAACAGCGGCAGGACGGCTTCGATCAGGTCCCCGGGGCTGTGATTCGAATACGTCGCCTCGACCCGGGACCGGAGCCCGTCCGGCCACAGCGCGCCGGACATGTCGAAGAGCTGCTCGAAGGTGAGCGGCACGGCGCGCTCCGCCGCGAGCGGCGCCACCGGCGCGCGGTCCAGGGGCTCAGGGCGCGCCCGGCCGCCTCCGGCGTGTCCTCGAACGCCGTCCCGGTCACCATGCACAGCCAGCCGTCGTCGTCGGCGGCCGCCGCGCGCAGCGCCGGCGGCGCCTGGACGAGGAACTGGCTGAGCTCGACGCTGGGCGACACGTCCCGGGCGATCGCGCCGAGCCAGCGGCCGACCGCGGGGGCCTCCGCGAGACGGTAGTAATGGGTGCTGCCGTGGATCGCGTGCGGCAGCGCGTGAAGCTTGAGGTGGTACCGCGTGACCACGCCGAAGAAGCCCGGGCCGGCGCCGCGGGCGGCCCAGAAGAAATCCGGGTTCTCGGTCTCGCTGGCGCGGATGCGTTCGCCCTGCGCGGTGACCAGCTCGATGGCCTCCAGGCTCTCGGCGCCCAGCCCCCAGACCGTGGGGTTCCAGGCCATGCCGCCGCCCAGGAAGTAGCCGCTCGCCTTGACCTGCGGGCAATGGCCGGTGGGGAAGGCGAGCCCCAGCGGGTTGAGCGCCCGCTGGATGTCGCGGTTGCTGACGATCGGCCGGATCACCGCCCTGCGCTGCGCGGCGTCGATCGAGACGAAGCCCGTGAGATCCTGGAGATCGATCAGCAGGCCGCCGGACCGCAGGGTCGGCTGGCACCAATTGTGGCCGCCGCCCCGGACGACCACCTTCAGCCCGTTCGCCCGCGCGAAGGTGACGGCCGCGACGACGTCGTCCTCGTCGGCCACCCGCACCACGACATCCGGGGCGCGGTCCGGGATCAGCCGGTTCCAGAGGTTCGCGTGGGCGGCCTCCCGGAACTGCGGATCGCCCGCCGCGATCACGGAACCGCGGCAGGATCGTCTCAGGCTGTCGAGGGTCATGACCGCACCCGGCGCGAGGAATGGTTTCGGTCGGGCACGATCACGCCCCCCAGCCCTGTCGCAAGCTCAGTACGGCACCCGGTCTTCCTTCTCGGCGTACTTCTTCCAGACCTCGACGGCCTCGGCCCGCATGATCTGCTTGGCCGGGATCGCGCGGTCGCCGACGTCCTTCTTGAACTCGGCGTAGATCATGCTGTCGTCGAACCCGCCATACGTGAGCGCGTCCTCGACCTGGGCGGCGTAGTAGATGTTCTTGACGCCGGCCCAGTAGGCGGCCGCCAGGCACATCGGGCAGGGCTCGGCGCTCGTGTAGAGGGTGGCGTTGCGGAGCTTGAAGCTCTTCTGCGTCGTGCAGGCCTTGCGGATCGCCTCGACCTCGGCGTGCCAGGTCGGATCGTTCTCCGCGACGACGCGGTTGGCGCCTTCCGCGATGATCTCGCCGTCCTGCACGATCACGCAGCCGAACACGCCGCCGGCGCTGTCGACCAGCGAGGTCTTCTCCGAGAGCGCGATCGCGCGGGCCATGAACTCTTCGTGCCTGTCAGCCATTGTCTCGCTCCTCAAGGTTCCTGGACGTATCGATCAGTGTCCGGTGTAATAATCACACCTTACCGGTCAATGACTAAACCAAACACGCAATCATATAATCTAAACAACCGCTGAATGGTCCGTGCCGTCGCTACCATGCCAGGGCGACATTCCGAATACAGCGGCGGATGATGGCGTGGCGCGCATCGGCGGATCCGATGTCGTGGACCGTCATCACGCATCGTCCATCAATCCCGGTGGCGAAAGACGTGTCTCGATCGTCACGAATCTCCATCGGATCGAATGGTCTGACGATAATCGGCAGATGAAAACAGGAAGCATGGATGTCAGATCCGCGTCAACACGGATCGGCCGCCGCGCCGGGAATGTGTGTCACGCGGAAACCGGTCGCGCATTTACGCATCGTCGTAATCTTCTTCAGCGCGATACCTTGTCCGATACGGGAAAGACTTGCTTCTGTAGGCCGGGGCCGGGCGGCGGAGGTCGGGTCCGCCCGGACGCGTGAGACGCACGGTCAAGAAAAACCGCCTCGGTCGCCGCCCCGGAGGGGCCGTCACAACAGCTTCCAGAACACCAGGATCATGACCGCGTAGGCGGCGACCAGCAGTCCGGCGCCGAGACGGTCCGCGCGCCGGCGTTTCTCAGGGGCCGGTGCCAGCCACCAGCGGAGGTGCTCGGCGGTCCACGGCACCAGGCGCGACGTCAGGAGTACGCTGAAGACGTTCCCGATGAACAGCGCCACCGGGAAGTCGATGCCCAGGGTCCGGGTGAGCAGCGGCGTGCCGACCAGCAGGCCCCACAGGAAGACCGTGGGATAGAGCGTCAGCAGGACGATCATGTTCATCTTCCACGCCGCGGGCGCGGGGGCGCCCTCCGGCGCGACGTCGCGGAACCATTGCTCGAAGCCGCTATGCACCATGCGGGTGTGGAATTCCGCCGTCAGCGGCGCGGCTTCCTCGATCAGCGCTTGGCGCTCGGGGGAGCCGAGCCAGGCTTGCAGGTTGGCGTCGCTGTCGAAGCGCAGGATCGCGACGTAATCCTCCTGCACCCCCGGCACCGCGGGCTCGAAGCGGTAGCCCTGCAGGCCGGTCGCCCTGGACTGGGCGGCGGCGACCTTCTGCTCCCACCGGAGGTATTGCGCCTCCATCCCGGGCTTCACGCGCGTGCTGATCACGGCCGAGACCGGGGCGGTCCGGGCGGCGCTGGCGTCGTCGGTGACGATGTGGACGTCGTCGCGCCCCACCAGCATCGCGGCGGCGCCGGAGATGCGGGATTGCCGCTCGGGCGAGACCAGCCAGGCCCGGGCGTGATCCAGGCTGGCGAACCGCTGCAGGATCACCCAGTCGACCTGAAGCGGCGGGCGCGGCGGCATCAGCCGCTGCTCGATGAAGCCGGGAAACCGGGCGATCACCGCGCTGGTGTCGCCCTGCCATTGCGCGAAGGCGTCGGCGCTCTCCGGCTTGACCGTCGTCTGCGTCACGATGCTGACGCTGGTACCGACGTTCGTGCCGACGCTCGCGGTGCGGCTCGTTCTGGGCTCGCTCACGAGGCGCCACGCGTCCGCGGCAGGGCCGGGCAGGCCGGCGCATCCGTGCCGCACCGCCGTGGAACCCACAGGCGCCCGCCTGCCGGATACCGGGCGTTCCCGGAATGCCCGGAACGCCCGGTCGAACGCGCGCGCGCAACTCTCTGCATAGGCCCCCCACGGCACGGCCGGCGGCTCGACGTGATGGATTCAGGATAGGCGGGCGCGGGAGGGGAAAGTCAATCTGCGCGGAAGAGTATCGGCCGTCGCGAATGTAAACACTGTTGTTTTGTATTAACGAATGCAGATTTTAATCATCAATCAGCGAAGACTTGTCTTCGCCGGATCCAATGTCTGGGCGTCCGGCACGGTCGAGCGGTGATCCGGCCGCGAAACGGATCGACTGAGACGGATCGTCAAAAGATAAACCGCGCGGCGTCACGGCAGTCGGGACCGCAGCCAGCCGAGGAGCGTCCGGCCCGGGAACCGGGGCGGCGGCATCCGGAACGTGGGTGCGGCCGCCGCCTCCGGGATCGGTCCCTCGTGGAAGCGCGCGCCGAACGACCAGAACCGGTCCCGCCGCGTGCCGATCATGCCGAGCCCCACGGGCTCGCGGGCGACGCCCAGGCGCATCCGCCCGCCCGCCCAGACCCGCTGCCAGCAGTCCCGCCGCGACAGGTCGGCGTCGCGCCAGCCCAGGCGCCCGTGGCCGGCGACCGCGAAGACCCGTTCGCCGGCGAACGCCTCCGGGATCCACACCCAGGTCGAGAACACGTAGGCCCGGTCGGTGCCGAGGCCGGACGGTTCGACCGCCCGCGTGTAGGCGCTGAGCGCCGTCGCGGCGTGCCGCCCGGCATGCCGGCGCAGGCCGCCCGGCAGGGTCAGGGCCGCCCCGAAGGCGCCCGCCTCGAACGTGGTCGGCGGCGCGCCGTGCTCGAGCGCATAGGCGCTGTCGATCAGGTGGAGCCAGGGCTCGAGATCGATCTCCCAGGCCTGCGCGGTGGGGGCGAAGCGGCGCACCTGCCCGGCGATCACCCGGTCGGCGACCCGCCGGGCCGGCTCCGGGCGCCAGTCCGACCCGACCCGATCCGGCCCGGCCTCGACGACGCGCAGAAGCGTCGAGGGGCCGTGCGCCCAGACCGCCTCGGCCAGGCGCTCGAAGTCGGAATCCGGGGCGTCGCGGTCGACCTTGCGGACCAGGATCTTCGATCCGTCGGCGAGCTCGTCCAGCATCTTGCGCTTCAGGTGGGCGAGCCGGCCGTATTCGCGCTCCACCAGCACGTCCGGGTCGATCGAGCCGGCGGGATGGCCGGTGTTCGACCAGATGTTGTAGGCCACGCTGTGGCAGTAGTAGGTGCCGCCGTCGCTGATGGCGATGCGCAGGTCCCCCGGCGCGCCGAAATCCGCAAATCCGCAGCGCAGGCCGCGGATCAGGTCCTCCATCGGCGTGTAGGCGAAGCGCAGCAGGCCCGACGGCTCGACCCCGCCGTAGCGCTGCACGAAGCCGAACTCGCAATTGCCGCCCAGGCTGCGAAACCCGTGGAGCCGCTCCGAAAGCCTCGCGGCCGCCGCGTTCCTGATCCCGGTCACTGTCGTCCGCTCTGATCCCGCCGCGCCCTGCCGGGACAGATCGCGGCCTCCGCCCGGGTTTGTCCAGCCCCGCCCGCGCATGGGGGCGGGGCACGGCCGGCCCCCGGAGGAGGGGGACCCGCCCGCCGGGGCCGCGAGGTCCCCTCCCCGGCTTCAGGGCGCGATCGCGGCCTCCAGGGTCTGCAGGCTCGAATCGGTGCCGATCGCGTGGCCGCTCTCGGCCAGCCAGCGCTCGGCGGTGGCGCGGCCGAGGTCGCGCAGGGCGCCGATCGTCGACCAGCGGGTGTCGAGCTTGCTGATCTCGCCCCCGGCCAGCTCGCAGGGCGCCTGGAGCAGGTGGATGTTGATGTCGGCCACCGCCCGCATCCGGGCATCCTGGGTGTCCGTCTCCCGGGCGTAGCGCTGCAATTCGGTCAGCGCCTTCAGGTCGCGCATCAGGCAGGCGTTGAAGCTGATGTCGCTGACCCGCCCGGCGACCTCGGAGGGCAGCAGGCCGATCGCGTCGGTCACGAACGGCGTCAGCTGCAGGACGATCAGGTCGGTGGCGCCGTGGCCGTTGAACACCAGCGGCTCCAGGGCCGGGTTGGCGGCGTAGCCCCCGTCCCAGTAGCGCCGGCCGTCGATCTCCACCGGGGCGAACAGTTCCGGCAGGCACGAGGACGCCATCAGGGCCTTCAGGGTGACCTCGGGGCCGGTGAACAGACGCGCCGCCCCGGTCAGGATGTCGGTGGCCGAGACGTAGAGCGGCACCCGCTCCTGCCGGGCCACCGTCTCGAGGTCGATGCTGGCCCGCACCACCGCCTGGAACAGGTGCATGTCGCGTAACGTCGGCAGGAACGGCGAGACGTAGGCCGAGGCCTCGCGGAACAGCGCCAGGGACCGGGCGACGAACGGGTCCAGGAAGGGGGCCACGTACGGCTCGAACGTGGTGCCGAACCCTTCGAAGCCGCGCAGGGGCGAGCGCTCGGCGGTCGCCCGCCACAGCCGCTCCAGGGCCTCCCGGCCGCCCTCGTCGCCGCCGGTGGCCAAGCCCGCCGCCAGGGCGGCGCCGTTCAGCGCGCCCGCGCTGGCGCCGCTGACCGCGACGATCTCGATATGCTCCTCCAGCAGCCGGTCGATCACGCCCCAGCCGTAGGCCCCGTAGGAGCCGCCACCCTGGAGCCCGAGGGCCACGCGCGGTTTCATCTGTGCCATCGTCCCTGCCGATCCTGCGCCTGCCGATCCTGCGCCTGCCGCGCCTGAGCGGGAACGCGTCGGCGCCCGGATTGCTGCACCGCCGCGGACCGGTCCGACGCCGCAGGCTCGGGCCCGCCTCAGGCGGCCTCCGCGTCCAGCCCCCCCCCGGCCCCGGAGTCCGGAACCGGGCGAAGCGCAGGGCGAGCTCGGGCAGGATTGCCAGGGTGAGCAGCGTCGCGGTGACGAGGCCGCCCAGGATCACCAGCGCCATCGGGCCCTCGATCTCCCGGCCGGGCTCGCCCGCCCCCAGCGCCAGCGGCAGCAGGCCGAGGCCGGTGACCAGGGAGGTCATCAGGATCGGCACCATCCGGTCGGCGGCGCCCTCCACGGCGGTGGCCCGGTCCCAGGGGCGGCCCGCCTGCACCAGCTGCTCGTAATGGGCGATCATCATCACGCTGTTGCGCAGGCTGATGCCCGACAGGGTGACGAAGCCGACGATCGAGCCCAGGGACAGCACGCCCCCGGTGAGCACGATCGCGGCCACCCCACCGAGACCCGCGAAGGGCAGGGTCACCAGCACCAGCAGCAGGTTGGCCCCCGACCCGGTCACCACGGCGAGCAGCAGCACGATCCCGAATCCGGCGAGCGCGGCATGGGCGAGGAGGTCGGTGCGGGCCTGCGCCTGCGCCTCCGCGGCCCCCGCGAAGGCGACGTAGACGCCCTCCGGCAGGCGCACCGACCGGGCGATCTTGGCGCGCGCCGCCGCCACGAAGCCGGCCACGTCCCGGCCCTCGACGCCCGCCGTCACGGTCTGGACCCGCTGGGCGCCCTGGTGCTGGACCTGGTAGCGGCCGGTGCTCTCGTAGATGTCGGCGACCTGGGACAGCCGGACGTAGCGCCCGCCCGGATTGCGCAGGGGCAGGTCGCCCAGCGCGCTGAGCCGGCCGCGGGACCGGGTGTCGAGGATCACCAGCACGTTGAACACCGCGTTGCCGACATAGGTCTGGCCGACCGTGTCGCCCTGGTAGGCGGTGCGCACCGCCTCCAGCACCTCGATCGCGTCGAGGCCCCAGTGGCGCAGGTCCGCGGGACGCAAGGAGGCGGTCACCTGCGGCAGCCCGGCCGGGGCGGCGAGCTGCACGTCCCGGGCCCCCCGCACCTCGGCGAGTTCGCGCGCCACCGCCCGGGCGGCGGCCTCGATCCGGGGCAGGTCGTCGCCGACGAGGTTGACCACCACGGGCGCGGTGTGGCCCGAGACCGTCTCCTCGATCCGCTCGGTCAGGAAGGTCTTGAGCGAGAAGGCCGCGCCCGGGAAGCGGGCCGTGAGGACGCGGATCCCGGCTTCCGTGGCCCGCTGGGCCGCGCCGTCGAGGCCGGGCTCGAGGTCGATATGGATCTCGCTGTAATGGGTGCCGGCCGTGTCCTGCCCGGCCTCGGCCCGGCCGATCTGCGCCGCCACGGTCCGGACCCCCGGGATGCCCTTGAGGCCCGCGGTGATCAGGCCGCCCAGCCGCTGGGATTCCTGCAGGGCGGTGCCGGGGGCCGCCGCCATGTGCAGGATCAGGTGGCCCTCCTTCAGGTCGGGCAGGAAGCTGGCGCCGAGGCGGGGCACCAAAGCCAGGCCGGCCAGCACCGCGAGCGCGCTCAGGGCGATCGCGGTGCGCGGCACCCGCCCGATCCCGGCGAGCAGCGCCCGGTAGGCCGCCCGGCAGAGGCGCACCACCGGCGGGTCGGCGGCCCCGGTGGCCCCGGGCCCGGCGAGCAGCAGCAGGGCGAGGGCGGGCGTCACCGTCAGCGCCACCAGCAGCGAGGCCAGCACGGCGGCGATGTAGGCGAGCGCCAGGGGGCCGAACAGGCGGCCGGCGACGCCGGTGAGCGCCAGCACCGGCAGGAACATCAGCAGCACCGCCAGGGTCGCGTACGCGACCGCGCCGCGCACCTCCAGGATGGCGTCGAACACCACCCGGGCCGCGCCGGCTTCCCAGCCCTCTGCCCGGCCCTTCGCCCGGCTCTCGCGCAGGCGCCGGGCGACGTTCTCGACGCCGATCACCGCGTCGTCCACCACCTCGCCGATGGCGAGCGCCAGCCCGCCGAGCGTCATGGTGTTGAGGCTCTCGCCCCAGGCCTGGAGGGCGAGCGCCGCGGCGATCAGCGAGAGCGGGATCGCGGCCGCGCTGATCAGGGCCGTGCGCCAGTCCGCCAGGAAGACCAGCAGGACGACGACCACCAGGGCGCCGCCCAGCAGCAGGGCCTGGAGGACGTTGCCGTTGGCGACGTCGACGAAGTTCGCCGGCCGGAACAGGTCCGCGTGCAGGCCGATTCCGGCCCGGGCCAGAGCCGGCCGCAGCTCCGCCAGGGCCGCCTCGAGGCGGCCGGTGACCGTCCTGGTGTCGACGCCGACCTGGGCGCCGACCATCAGCAGCACGCCGGGCTTGCCGTCGACCAGGGCGGCGCCGATCGCCGGCTCGGGGGCCGCCAGGATTGTGGCGACGTCGGCCAGGACCACGCTCGCCCCGCCCTCGTTGACCAGCACGGTGCGCCCCAGCGCCTCCGGGGTGAGCGACTGCCCCTCGGTGCGCAGGACCACCCGCTGGCCGGGCGTGTCCACGAAGCCGGCGCCCCGCACCCCCGTGGCCTTGCGGGCGGCCGCCAGCACGTCGTTGAGCCCGACCCGGTAGCGGATCAGGTCGTCGGGGCGGACCTGCACCTGGAGCGAACGCACGGCGCCGCCATAGACCGAGACCTGCGCGATGCCCGGCACCGCCTGGAGGCGCAGCCGCACCGTCCAGTCGGCGAGCGTGCGCAGGTCCATGGCGCTGCGGCTGTCCGAGGTCAGCCCGATCAGCAGCACCGTCGAGGTGGAGGAGGTCAGCGCCGTCATGGCGGGCGCCATGACGCCCTGGGGCAGCCGGCCGGCCAGGGCCGCCAGCCGTTCGTTGACCCGCTGGCGCACCCGGTCGACGTCGCTGCCGGCCCGGAACGCGGCGCTGATCACCGACAGGCCCTGGATCGAGGAGGAGCGCAGGGTCTCCAGCCCGGGCAGGCCGCCCACCGCCCCCTCGATCGCCTGGGTGACCAGGACCTCGACCTGCTCCGGATCGAGGCCGGGCGCCTCGGTCTGGATCGTCACGGTGGGCGGCGCGAATTCCGGGAACACGTCGTAGCGGGCGCTGCGCAGGGCGTAGAGCCCGAACGCCAGGAGCGCGCAGGCCAGGGCCAGCACCACGCGCGGGCGCCGCACCGAGAACCCGACCAGCCCGGCCTGGGGGCCGCCCGTGAGACGCTCAATCATCGTCGTCGCCGGAGACCCGGATCTGGCCCTTCATCTCCTCGGAGAGCAGCGCCTGGCCGCCCCTGAGCACGATCTCGCTGCCGTCCGGCAGGTCCTCGACCACGAAGGAATCGGCCGAGAGCGGCGCATCGGCCCGGACCGGGTGGCGGACGAATCCGCCCTGTGGCACGCCCCGGTAGACCCAGGTTCCCCCCTCCCCGTGCACCACCGCGTCCTCCGGGACCAGCACCCCGGTGGCCGAGCGGGCGGCGGGCAGGAACGCCATCGTGCTCATGCCCGGCAAGAGGCCGCCCTCCCCGGAGACGAGGTAGAAGAAGCTCTGGCCCTGGATCCGCGGATCGGTGCGGGTCGCCGGGGAGACCAGGCGCAGGGGCACCCGGACGCTCTGCGGCGGCACCTCCGCGAAGGCCGAGTCCGGGGCCGGGTTCAGGGCCTCGCCCGGCGGCAGGGTCACCTGCATCAGGAAGTCGGCGCGCTCGATCAGGCGGGTGACCAGCGGCGCCCGCTCGACGATGCCCCGGCCGAGCACCGGCCCCCATTCCTGCTGGGCGGTGGCCGCCAGGGTGCGCAGCTGCGATTCGGCGGCCGTGACGGCGGCCCGGTCGGTCAGCACGGTGGCCTCGACGGTCTCGATCTGGGCGGCCGCCATGGTGGCGGGGCCGAGGCTGCGGGCCCGCCGCGCGGCGCTGGCCGAGACCTCGGCCCGGGCCCGGGCGGTCTGGAGCGCGGCCATCGCGCCGGCATACGCGTTGGTCAGCTCCGTCACCCGGGCGAGGTCGAGGACGCTGCCATAGGCGGTGAGCTCCTGGCGGTGGGGTTTGGCCGGCAGGATGGCGGTCTCCAGCCCGATCCGGGCGCGCTCCTCCGGGGTGAGCCGCACGATCGTGCGCCCGTCCTCCACGGCGACCCGCGCAGCCTCAGCCTTCGGCTCCGGCGCGGCGGCGGGCGCGTCCGGCAGGATGCTCCTGGAGAGTTCGGCCAGCGGAGCGAGCGCGCGCAGGCCCCGGGCGCGCAGGTCCGGCCCGGCGAGGGCGAGGGCGGCAAGGATACCGGCCAGGGCACCGGCAAGGACGAGGATTCCCGCCAGGGCCAGCCCTGCCGGCAGCACGCGCCGCCGTCGCATCCCGCCCCCTCCCGCAAACGCCGCTCTGGGGGTGCCCCGGCGGTGATTGCCACTTTTGCCCGGTTTCTTCGTCCGAATCTACCTGAACTTCAGGGCTGCCGCCGGGGCGGGCGGTTCAGGCCGTCAGGGGCACTTCGAGCCGGAAGCAGGCGCCCTGCCCCGTCCGCGGCACCGTGAGCGTGCCGCCGAGCTGCCGGGTCAGGCTGCCGACCACCCGCATGCCGAGGCTCTTCGAGCTGCGCCCGATTTCGAAATCCGCCGGCAGGCCGACCCCGTCGTCGGCGACCTCGACCACGAGGGCGTCGAGCGCGCGCTCGGTGCGGACCCGGATCGCGCCGCCCTTCGGATGGGTCTGGGGCGGGTAGGCGTATTTCAGCGCGTTGGTGACGAGCTCGTTGACCAGGAGCCCGATCGGGATCGCCCGGTCGGCCGAGATCCGCTGCTGCGCCGCCGTGCAGGTGAGGGTCTGGCCCGGGGCGCCGCTGTCGAGGTTGGCCACCAGCTTCTCCAGGAAGGGCGCGAGGTCGAGCTCGCCGGGCACGCCCTCCCCGTCCCCGTCCCCGATCTTGTCGCCGGTCCTGTCTCCTTGCCGCCAGAGCTGGTCGTGGACGCCCGCGATGGCCTCGACGCGGCTGCGCGCGTCCGACAGGGCCGCGTGCACGGCGGGCTCGGCCTCGGCGGCGCGGGCCTGGAGGGCGAGCAGGCTCGCCACGATGGCGAGGCTGTTCTTGACCCGGTGGCTCATCTCGCGGGCGAGCAGGTCCTGCCGGGCGAGCGCGGCGCGCAGCAGGCTCTCGGTGCGCTGGCGCTCGATCGCGCCGCCGAGGAGGTTGGCGAAGCCCTGCATGAAGGCGATGTCGGATTCCTCGAACATGCCCTCGCGGGTGTCGTCCACCTCCAGCACCCCGAAGGCCCCGTCCCGGTTCTCGATCAGCACGTTGATCGCCCGGCGGATGCCGTGGTCGGCCATCAGCTGGGGCGTGCGGAACCGGGTCTCCTCGGCGAGGTGGTTCGAGATCACCGGCCGGCCGGTCTTGAGGGCGAAGCCCGCCGGGGAGGCGAGGTCGGCCCCGACCCGGGCCTGCCCGATCACGTCCGGCCCCCAGCCGACGCCGGCGCGCACCAGGAGCGCGTCCTCGCCGCGGCGGTATTCCAGCGCCTTGCAGAACTCCGCGCCCATCCCCTGGGCGCACAGGTCCGCGGCCCGCTGCAGCAGGTGGTCGACATCGGTGCCGCGCAGGGCCTCGACCCCGAACTCGGACAGGATCACCTGCTGGCGCAGGCGGTAGCCGAGATCGGGGGGCGTGAGGCCGGGCGCGGCAGGATCCGCCTGCGCGTCGGGGCTGAGTTCCACTTCGGTCTGGTCGCCTGTCGTCGTCATGAGGGCGGCAGAGTAGCAGGAAGCGTGTCCCGGGGCGAAGCCGGCTTGTCGGTCCGGCCACGCTCCGCCGGTGGCGCCGTCGTCGCACCCGATCGTCGCACCCTTGCCCGCTCCCGGACCCCGCCGGCGCCGGGCGGCGTTCCATCAGTCCCACCCGTCTCGAAGGATGGCATGATGGCCGACGATGTGAACGGACTCTCCGACAAGGCGCTCTCGATCTTCGCCTTCGCGGCCTATCACCGCCTGGTCAGCGGCGAGCGGGTCACCTCGGTCATCCGCAAGGACGGCGCCGGCCACGAGGCCGACCCGGCGGGCGTGAGGGAGCTGGAGGAGCGCGGCCTCGTCACCGTCGGCGAGACCGACATCGACCTCGGCGACACCGCCCAGGCGACCGTGGAGGCAATGGTCGCGGCTTTGCGCGGGGCAGTCGGGCGCTGAGGCCGCGCCTCGGCCTCGGATCGCTCGCTGCGGCATCCCGGCCGTGGAAGCCCGGGAACGCCCCCGCCCCCGGCGGCCTTCTCCCGCACCAGACGATGGAGCGCGCGGATGAGCAAGGCGGACGTGAAGGCCGGGGACGACGTGACCTACAAATGGGGCAAGGGCATCGTCGAAGGCGAGGTGACCAAGGTCCACACCAAGGACGTCGAGAAGACGATCAAGGGCAACACGGTCAAGCGCGAGGCCTCGAAGGACGAGCCCGCCGTGGAGATCGAGACCACCAAGGGCAAGACGGTTCTGAAGTCCGTCTCCGAGGTTAAGGTCAAGTAAGCCGATCCGCGCAGCACCCCGCGGTGTGAGGTGGCGCACATGATCCCCGCTCCGGGCCTCGCCGGGGGCGGGGTCCCGGCTATCTGTAACGGTTCCAGCCTTTGCCAGCCGGGACCCAGCATGAATATTCCCCTCCGGCTTACCCTGAACGGGCAAGCCCGCGAGATCGCCCTCGACGATCCGCGCGTCACCCTCCTCGACCTCCTGCGCGAGCGGCTCGGCCTGACCGGCGCCAAGAAGGGCTGCGACCGCGGCCAGTGCGGCGCCTGCACGGTGCTGGTCGACGGGCGGCGGATCAATGCCTGCCTCACCCTAGCCGCGAGCCTCGACGGCGCCGAGATCCTGACCATCGAGGGTCTGGCCGAGGGCGACCGGCTGCACCCGGTCCAGGCCGCCTTTATCGCGCATGACGGGTTCCAGTGCGGCTTCTGCACCCCGGGCCAGATCATGAGCGCGGTCGGGCTGATCCGCGAGGGCCAGGCCGGCACCGATCCCGAGCGCATCCGCGAGGGCATGAGCGGCAACCTCTGCCGCTGCGGCGCCTATGCCGGCATCCTCGACGCGGTGCAGGAGGCGTCGCGCCCCACCGGACAGGTCGAGCATCGGGAGGACGCGGCGTGAGGATCTTCGACTACATCCGCCCCGCGAGCCTGCCGGAGGCCGTCGCGGCCGGGCAGGTTCCCGACACCGCCTATCTCGCCGCCGGCACCAACCTGGTCGACCTGATGAAGGGCGGCGTCACCGCGCCCGCCCGGATCGTCGACATCACCCGGCTGCCGGGTCTCTCCAGCATCGAGGCCCTGCCGGACGGCGGCACCCGGATCGGCGCCCTCGTGCGCAACAGCGACCTCGCCTACGACCCGAGGATCGAAAAAACCTACCCGATGGTGGCCGAGGCCCTGCTGGCCGGCGCCTCGGCACAGCTGCGCAACGCCGCCACGGTGGGCGGCAACCTCATGCAGCGCACCCGCTGCCCGTTCTTCACCGACGCGGTCTCGCCTTGCAACAAGCGCGAGCCCGGCTCCGGCTGCGCCGCGCTGGGGCACGCCACCCGGATCCACGCCGTCCAGGGCTGGAGCGAGCAGTGCATCGCCACCAACCCGTCCGATTTCTGCGTGCCGCTCGCTGCCCTCGACGCGGTCGTCGAGATCGCCGGGCCGGACGGCGCCCGGGAGGTGCCGCTGACCGGGTTCCACGCTCTCCCCGGCGATCATCCGGAGCACGAGACGGCGCTCCGCCCGGCCGAGCTGATCACCGCCGTGCGGCTGCCGCCCGAGGCGGCGGCGTTCCAGGGCCACGCCCGCTACCTCAAGGTCCGCGACCGCACCTCCTACGCGTTCGCGGTGGTCTCGGCCGCCGCCGCCCTCACGCTCGACGGCGAAAAGATCGGCCGGGCCCGGCTCGCCTTCGGCGGGCTGGCGCTCAAGCCCTGGCGGGTGGAGGCGGCCGAGGCGGCGCTCGCCGGCCAGGCGCCCTCCCCGAGGCCTACGCCAGGGCCGCCGCCCTGGCCCTCGACGGCGCCAAGCCCACCGGCGAGGCCAACGCCTTCAAGATCGAACTCGCCCGCCGCGTCGCGGTGCGGGCGCTGACCCTCGCGGCCGCCGGGACGCCTGCCCGGATCCCGGCGCTCCCCGCCTCCCCGTTCGGCATCGTCTGAGGACAGACCGCATGACCGCGACCGCAACACCCCAGGACTCCGCCGCCGGCACCCGCCACGGCTCCAGCATCGGCCAGCCGCTGACCCGGCGGGACGGGCCCCTCAAGGTGACCGGCCAGGCCCGGTTCTCCGCCGACAACCTGCCCCCCGGCACGCTGCACGCGGCGCTCTGCGTCGCCCGGATCGCCAAGGGCCGGGTCACCGGCCTGAACCGGTCCGCCGCTGAGGCCCATCCGGGCGTCGTCGCAGTGATGACCCCGGAGAACGCCCCGAAACTCGCCCAGGACCCGGACGCCAAGGCCGGACCGTTCATCTTCCGCCTCGACCTGCTGCAGAACGACCGGGTCCGCTACGCCAACCAGCCGATCGCCGTGGTGATCGCCGAGACCCTCGAGGCCGCCACCGAGGGCGCGCGGTTGCTGGCGCCGACCTACGCGACCGAGACGCCGCGCATCGGCCTCGATTCCGGCGACGTGTTCACCCCGGATTCGGTGGGCGTCGGCGCGCCCCCGTCCGAGAGCGACGGCGACGTCGAGGCGGGCCTGGCATCCGCCTCGCGCACCATCGCGGCCACCTACGAGACCCCGGCCCAGTACCACAACGCCATGGAGCCGCACGCGGCCCTGGCCCAGTGGGACGGCGACCGGCTGACCCTGCACATGCCGACCCAGGGGCTGGCGATCTCGCAGGGACGGCTCGCCGGGCTGTTCGGGATCAAGCCCGACGACATCCACATCGAGAGCCCCTATCTCGGCGGCGGCTTCGGCTCGAAGGGCGTGCCCTCGGGGCCGCAGGTGCTCGCCTGCATGGCGGCCCGGATGGTCGGGCGGCCGGTCAAGCTCGTGCCGACCCGCTCCCAGATGTACGGCCCGATGGGCCATCGCGGCCCGACTCGGCAGACGCTCCGGCTCGGCACCGACGCGGCCGGCAAGCTCACGGCGCTCGACCACCACATCCTGACCGCCTCCTCGAGCTTCGACGACTTCTTCGAGCCGGCCGGCCGGGCGACTAGCACCCTCTACGCCAGCCCGGCCATCGCGATCCGGCACGAGGCGGTGCGGCTCGATACCGGCACGCCCCTGTTCATGCGTGCCCCCGGCGAGGCCACCGGCAGCGTCGCCCTCGAGAGCGCGCTCGACGAGATGGCCCACGAACTCGGCATGGACCCGCTGGAGTTCCGGCTCGCCAACTACGCCGAGGTCGAGCCGATCACCGGCAAGCCGTTCTCGTCCAAGGCCCTGCGTGCGTGTTACCAGCGCGGCGCCGAGGCGTTCGGCTGGGCTGGACGCCCGCTCCAGCCCCGCCAGACCCGGGACAAAGATGGCTTCCTGGTCGGCATCGGCATGGGCACCGCCACCTTCCCGGCCCTGATCTTCGAGGGCATGGCCCGGGCGGAGATCCGCGCCGACGGCACCGGCACGGTGGAACTCGGGGCGATCGACATGGGCCAGGGCGCCTGGACCGCGCTCGCCCAGATCGCCGCCGACGGGCTCGGGATCGGCATGGAGGCCCTCACCTTCCGGATGGGGTCTTCCGACCTCCCGAATGCCGGCATTGCGGGCGGCTCCGGCCACACCGCCACCGCCGGCAACGCGATCCACGCCGCATCCCAGGACGTGATCGCCCAGCTGGCCAAGCTCGCCACCGACGACCCCGCCTCCCCGCTCTACGGCGCCGGCAATGCCGGGGTCACCGCGGCGGGCGGGCGCCTGACCCGGCAGGACGACCCGAGCCGGAGCGAGTCCTTCGCCGACATCCTGAAGCGGGCCGGGCGGGCCAGCATCGAGGGCCAGGGCAAGGCCGGGGCCGACCCGGCCGCGCAGAAATCCTACGCGATGCACGCCCACGGCGCGGTCTTCGCCGAGGTGCGGGTCGATCCCGATCTCGGCCAGATCCGGGTCAGCCGGCTGGTCGGCGCCTTCGCGGCCGGCCGGGTGATCAACCCACGGCTGGTCCAGAGCCAGTATTACGGCGGGATGATCTGGGGCCTGTCTTTCGCCCTGCACGAGCGGGCCGAGATGGACCCGCGCACCGGCCGCTTCCTCAACGACAACCTGGCCGAGTACCACCTGCCGGTGAACGCCGACATCCCGGCCATGGAGGCGATCCTGGTCCACGAGGACGATGCGATCGTGAACGCGCTCGGCGTCAAGGGCGTCGGCGAGATCGGCATCACCGGCACGGTCGGCGCCATCGCCAACGCGGTCTGGCACGCCACCGGCGTGCGGGTGCGCGAGATGCCGATCACCCTGGACAAGCTCCTGGGCTGATCCGTCCGGCCGGACGGATGTGTTCCTTCCGGCTCTCGCGCTTCCGCCGGCTCGAACGATGAGAACCCTGCCCGATCGGGCGGGGTTTTTTGGTGTTTGACGGGCCGCCTGCCCCGACCGGGGGACTGCACGGGTTGGAGGCGCCACCTCTCCCGGGGGCTCGCCCATCCACACCTCGGGTTCCGGGCGATGCGCACCTCGGAAAGGCGGTCGCTCCGGAAAGGCTGTGCCCTCCCTCGCAAAAAAAGAGGGAAGGCGCATGACTCCGCCCGACCCCTCATAAACTCATACAATATGATTCGAGAAAGCCGCCCACTCGGCGAATCGCCGGCTCGGCACCTGCCGGAAATCCGATCTCCGCGCGGCGGCCAGCCTCCCGGAACGCGCCCCGGCAAAGGCGAGCCGCACGCGTCGGGAGCCCGGTGCGGCAAGGCCGCTTGCCGTCTTCCAGAATGGTCCAATGATTGTAAGTATCTGGACGAGAGCACTATTTCCCTGGGCGGGCAGCCGATGTGCCAAGCGGAATAGTGCTCGCGCCTCAGCCTCGGCCGTATGGTCAGCAACCCCAGGGATGCGCTGCGGATGCGGCTGTTCAACGCGGCGCGCATATGTCATACATATTCCGACCGATCGTCCTGAAGAGGCGGCGGCTGCATCCGAACGGGGGGGACGTCGATGAGAGGCACCATTTCCATCAAGGCCATGATCGCGGGCGCGATGCTGGCGTGGGCCGGCGGGGCCCAGGCCGCCTCGCTGACCGTCGGGTTCTCGCAGATCGGTTCCGAATCCGGCTGGCGCGCCGCCGAGACGACCGTGACCAAGGACGAGGCCAAGAAGCGCGGCATCACCGTCAAGATCGCCGACGCGCAGCAGAAGCAGGAGAACCAGATCAAGGCGATCCGGTCCTTCGTGGCGCAGGGGGTCGACGCGATCCTGCTCGCCCCCGTGGTCGCCACCGGCTGGGATTCCGTGCTCAAGGAAGCCCGCGACGCGAAGATCCCGGTGATCCTGCTCGACCGCGACATCGATCCCGCCGGCAAGGACCTCTACCTGACCGCCGTCACCTCCGACAGCGTCGAGGAAGGCCGGGTCGCCGGCGCGTGGCTCGCCAAGACGGTCGGCGAGAAGCCCTGCGCCGTGGTCGAACTCCAGGGCACGGTCGGCGCCAGCGTCGCCACCAACCGCAAGAAGGGCTTCGACGCCGCCCTCGCGCCCCACGCCAACCTGAAGCTCGTCCGCAGCCAGACCGGCGACTTCACCCGGGCCAAGGGCAAGGAGGTGATGGAGAGCTTCATCAAGGCCGAGGGCGGCCGCGCGATCTGCGCGGTCTACGCGCACAACGACGACATGATGGTCGGCGCCATCCAGGCGATGAAGGAGGCCGGCCTGAAGCCCGGGAAGGACATCCTGACGGTCTCGATCGACGCGGTCCCCGACATCTTCAAGGCGATCGCCGCCGGCGAGGCCAACGCCACCGTCGAGCTCACCCCCGACATGGCCGGCCCCGCCTTCGACGTGCTGAAGGCCTACAAGGAGAAGGGCACCGTCCCGCCCAAGTGGATCCAGACCGAGTCGAAGCTCTACACGGCCGCGGATGATCCGATGAAGGTCTACAACAGCAAGAAGAACCTCGGCTACTGACGCGTCCCGCGTCGCCCGGCCTCTGCGATCGCATCGTGTCCGATTCCGCTCTGCTCACCGTCCGCGGGCTCTCGAAGAGCTTTGCCGGGCACCAGGCCCTCGCAGGGGTCGACTTCACCTTACGCCGGGGAGAGATCCACGCCCTCCTCGGCGAGAACGGCGCCGGCAAGTCGACCTTCATCAAGACGCTCACCGGCGTCGTCCGGCGCGATGCCGGCGAGGTCTGGCTCGAGGGCGCCCCGATCGCCCCGCGCTCGGCGGAAGCCGCGTCCCGGGCCGGCATCGCCACGGTCTACCAGGAGGTCGGCCTGCTGCCGAACCTCACCGTGGCGCAGAACCTGTTCCTGGGCCGCGAGCCGACCCGGTTCGGCCTCGTGCGCAATCGGGAGATGCGCCGGCGCGCCACCGAGCTGCTCGCGGATTTCGGCCTGGCGATCGATGTCGGCGCGCCGCTCGGCCGCTACCCGGTGGCGGTGCAGCACCTCGTGGCGATCGCCCGGGCGGTGGATCTCTCGGCCCGGGCCCTGATCCTCGACGAGCCGACCGCGAGCCTCGACACCCACGAGGTCACGGTGCTGTTCGGCGTGATGCGCCGCCTCGCCGAGCGGGGGATCGGCATCGTCTTCGTGACCCACTTCCTGGAGCAGGTCTACGCGATCACCGACCGCATCACGGTCCTGCGCAACGGCCGGCTGGTGACGGAGCGCGAGACCGCGCGCTTCCCCCGCCTCGAGCTGGTGCACACGATGCTGGGCCACGACCTCGCCGAGACCGAGGCCCGGGCCGAGCCGGCGCACCGGGCGGACCGGGCCGGACCCGGCACGCCGGTCCTGAAGGCCGAGGGGCTCGGCAAGGCCGGCTACCTCCAGCCCATCGACCTCACGGTGGGCAGCGGCGAGGTGGTCGGCCTCGCGGGCCTCCTCGGCTCCGGGCGGACCGAGACCGCCCGCCTGCTGTTCGGCGCCGAGCGGGCCGATCGCGGCCGCATCCTGCTCGACGGCAAGCCGGTCCAGATCGCCGGCCCCCGGGACGCCCTGCGCCACCGGTTCGGCTACTGCCCGGAGGAGCGCAAGACCGAGGGCATCGTCGCCGACCTGACGGTGCGGGAGAACATCGTGCTGGCCCTCCAGGCCCGGCGCGGCCCGTTCCGGCCGCTCGGCCGCGCGGCCCAGGACAAGATCGCCCGCGACTTCATCGCGATGCTCGACATCCGGCCGCCCGATCCGGAGCGGCCGATCGGGCTCCTGTCCGGGGGCAACCAGCAGAAGGCGCTGCTCGCGCGCTGGCTCGCCACCGAGCCGCGCCTGCTGATCCTCGACGAGCCGACCCGGGGCATCGATGTCGGGGCCCATGCGGAGATCATCCGGCTGATCCGCCGGCTCTGCGACGAGGGGCTCGCCCTCCTGGTGATCTCCTCGGAGCTGGAGGAAATCGTGACCTATTCCGACCGGGTGATCGTGATGCGCGACCGGGCCCAGGTGGCCGAGCTCGCCGGCAGCGCGGTCGACCTCACCGCCATCCTCCGGGCGATCGCCCAGGACGCGCCTGCGCCCGCACCGGTCCCGGAGCCTGCCTGATGCGCGCCCTTCGCTCCGGAGCGCCCCAGCTCCTCACCTTCGCGGCCGTGCTCCTGGCCGACCGCCTCGCCTCGCCGCAATTCCTCGCGGTCCATCTCCAGGACGGGCGCCTGTTCGGCAGCCTGATCGACGTGTTCAACCGCGGCGCGCCGGTGGCGCTGCTGTCGCTCGGCATGGTGCTGGTGGTGGCCACCGGCGGCATCGACCTGTCGGTGGGTGCCGTGATGGCGATCGCCGGTGCGGTCGCGGCGAGCCTTGCCGACAGCTACCCCCTGCCGGTGGTGCTCGCGGCCGCCCTCGGCACCGGGCTCGCCTGCGGGCTGTGGAACGGGTTCCTGGTGGCGACCCTGCGGATCCAGCCGATCGTCGCCACCCTGATCCTGATGGTCGCCGGCCGGGGCATCGCCCAGCTGATCACCGAGGGCCGCATTGTCACCTTCGCGTCGCCCGACCTCGCCTTCCTGGGCGGCGGCGCGCTGCTGGGCGTGCCGATGCCGGTGGTGCTGGTCCTCGTCCTACTCCTCCTGACGCTCGCCCTGGTGCGCGGCTCGGCGCTCGGCCTGATGATCGAGGCCACCGGCGGCAACGCCCGCGCCAGCGCGCTCGCCGGCATCGACACCCGGTCGGTGACGGTGGCGGTCTACGCCTGGAGCGGCGTCTGCGCGGCGCTGGCCGGCGTGGTCGCGGCGGCCGACATCCTGGGGGCGGATGCCAACAATGCCGGGCTGTGGCTGGAGCTCGACGCGATCCTGGCCGTGGTGGTGGCCGGCTCGTCCCTGCTCGGCGGGCGGTTCAGCCTGTGGCTGGCGGTGCTCGGGGCCTTCATCATCCAGGCGATGAACACCGGAATCCTGCTCTCCGGCCTGCCGCCGGAGCTCAACCTCGTGGTCAAGGCGGCGGTGGTGCTGGCGGTGCTCCTGCTCCAGTCGCCCCGCCTGTCGGGTCTGACCCTGCTGCTGCGGAAGCCATGATGAGCCGCAACCTCCCGGTCCTGGTCGCCGCGCTCCTGTTCGCGGCCGGCTACATCCTCTGCGCGACGCAGTTCCCCGCCTTCCTGACCACCCGGGTCGTCGGCAACCTGCTCACCGACAGCGCCTTCCTGGGCATCGTCGCGGTCGGCACGACCTTCGTGATCATCGCCGGCGGCATCGACCTCTCGGTCGGCTCGGTGGTCGGCTTCACCACGGTGTTCCTGGCGCTGGCCATCGACCGCTGGGGGATCCCGCCGCTCGCCGCCTTCGGGCTCGTGCTCTTGGCCGCCGTCCTGTTCGGCGCCACCATGGGGGCGCTGATCCACGTCTTCGACATGCCGCCCTTCATCGTGACCCTGGCCGGCATGTTCCTGGCCCGGGGCGCCGGGTTCCTGCTCTCGACCGAGTCGGTCCCGATCAACGCGTCGCTCTACAGCGCGGTCGCCGACCTGTCCCTGAGCCTCCCCGGCGGCGGTCGCCTGACCCTGACGGCGGGGGTGATGCTGGCGGTGTTCCTGCTGGGCGGGGTGCTGCTCCACGCCACGCGCTTCGGCGCCACCGTCTACGCGCTGGGCGGCAGCCGCCACACCACGGGGCTGATGGGCGTGCGGGTCGGCCGCAACACGATCGCGATCTACGCCCTGTCGAGCCTGCTCGCGGCGCTCGCCGGCATCGTGTTCTCGCTGGACACCGCCTCGGGCACCCCGCTTTCGGCGGTGGGCGTCGAACTCGACGCCATCGCCGCCGTGGTGATCGGCGGCACACTGCTCACCGGCGGCCAGGGCGGCATCCTGGGCACGTTCCTGGGCGTGATGATCGGCGGCCTGATCCAGACCGCCATCACCTTCGACGGCACCCTGTCGAGCTGGTGGACCAAGATCGCCACCGGCCTGCTGCTCTTCGCCTTCATCGCCCTGCAGCAGGGCTCGGTGGCCCTGGCCGGGCGCCCCGGCCGGGCCGCCCGCCCCGCCGGAACGGCAGCCGGCCGGCCGGCCGGCGGAGGCCCGCCCCGACAGGACCGGATCTTTTGGCAAAGCCGGGGACCACCTTTCGGGACGATGCTCTATGATCACCGCCCGCGCGGCCGCCCCCTCCCCGGGCCGCGCGACGGAGGACAGAACCGGCATGCCCCTCACCAGCGATCTCCGCGGCGTCGTGCCGATCGCCCCGACGCCGTTCCACCCGGACGGCCGGATCGACGCGGTCTCCCTCGACCGGATGACCGACTTCTTCGGCGGCGCGGGCGTCGACGGCCTGACGATCCTCGGCCAGCTCGGCGAGGCCGGCAAGCTCGACCATGGCGAAGGGCTCGCCGTCGCGAGGCAGGTCCTCGGGCGCACCCGCCTGCCGGTGATCGTCGGCGTGACGGCGCCGGGCTTCGCGGCCATGCGGGCGCTCGCCCGCGAGGTGATGGAGATGGGCGCGGCCGGCGTGATGATCGCCCCGCCGAACACCCTGCGCACCGACGACCAGGTGGTCGGCTATTACCGCAACGCCGTCGAGGCGATCGGCTCGGACGTCCCCTTCGTGCTTCAGGACTATCCCCTCACCTTCTCGGTGCAGATGACGCCCGGCGTGATCCGCCGGATCGTGTCCGAGAACCCCTCCTGCGTGATGCTCAAGCACGAGGACTGGCCGGGGCTGGAAAAGATCTCGACCCTGCGGGGCTTCGAGGCGGACGGCTCGATGCGCCACATCGCGATCCTGGTCGGCAATGGCGGCCTGTTCCTGGATTTCGAGACCGAGCGCGGTGCCGACGGCGCCAACACCGGCTACGCCTTCCCGGAGATGCTGGTCGACGTGGTCCGCCTCGGCCGGGCGGGGGAGCGCGACGCCGCCCACGACCTGTTCGACGCCCACCTGCCCTACCTGCGCTACGAGCAGCAGCAGGGCCCGCTCGGGCTCGCGGTGCGCAAATACGTGTTCCAGCGCCGGGGGATCTTCTCGTCCGACGCCCAGCGCAAGCCGTCCCAGGCGCTCACCCCGCAGGCCAAGGCCGAGGTCGAGTACCTGCTGGCCCGCCTCGCCCGCACGGATCCGCGGGCGAAGCTGATGGAGTCCCAAGGTCTGTGACCGGTCAGGGCTCCGCCCTGGCGACCTGCCAGAGGGCGGAGCCCTTTGGAAACCCCGTTCGTGCGCTCAGTCGAGCCGGTAGGCGATGACCGAGTCGCCCGGCGTGGTGCCGAGGGAGCCGTGGCCGCCGGCGGCGATCACGACGTATTGCCGGCCGTCCTTGCCCCGGTAGGTCATCGGGGTCGCCTGCCCGCCCGCCGGCAGCGTCATGGACCAGAGGGTCTCGCCGGTCTTCATGTCGTAGCCGCGGATCAGGTCGTCCAGGGCGGCGCCCGCGAAGGCGACCCCGCCGGCCGTGGTCAGGGTGCCGCCATGGGCCAGCATGCCCATCTCGAACGGGATCGGGAACGTGACGCCGGCGACCTTCTGGCCGGCCACGGTGCCGTTGCGGTGCCTCCACGCGGTGGTGCCGTCCGCGAGGTTCACCCCGACCCGCACGCCCCAGGGCGGCGCGTTGCAGGGCACGCCGAGCGCCGAGCGCATGTGGGCGATCGACACCGCGTAGGAGCCGCCGAGATTCTCGTTGCCGGGCTTCGAGTCCGGGTCGGTGGAGAACAGGCGCTTGTTCGGCTCGGCCTCCGGGCGCCGATGCAGCTGGTAGATGTAGGGCAGGTATTGCGGCGTCGCGATCATCCAGTGGTTGACCGGATCGACGGCCACCGAGCCCCAGTTGAACACCCCGATATTGCCTGGCCACACGATCGAGCCCCCCGACGCCTGGGGCGGCGTGAACGGGTTACCGTCGTAGCGGTTGGACCGGAACGCGATGCGGCACTGGATCTGGTCGAACGGCGTCGTGCCCCACATCGCGGCCTCCGTCAGCGGCGCTGGGGTGAAGCGGAGCGCGGACATCGGCTGGGTCGGCGCCAGCGTCTCGCCCGGGATATCGGTCTCGGTGGAGACCTTGACCTGCTCCACCGGCACGATCGGCGCGCCGGTGCGGCGGTCCAGGACCCAGATGTTGCCGATCTTGGTCGGGATCAGGATCGCCGGCACCGCGTCGCCCTGGTGCGGCAGGGTCAGCAGCACCGGCTGGGACGGGTTGTCCCGGTCCCACAGGTCGTGCGCCGCGGTCTGGAACTTCCAGATCAGCCGGCCGGTCTTCAGGTCGAGGGCCGCCAGGGCGTCGATGAAGGCCTCGTCCGCCTTGGACCGGGACACGCCGACCTGGTCGGGCGAGCGGTTGCCGAACGGCACGTAGACCTGGCCCAGGCCCTCGTCCGCCGCGAGCTGCGTCCAGGCCACCGCCGAGTTCGGCTCGTAGAGTTCGCCGGCCTTGAGCGGCGCGGTGTCGTCGGGCTTGCCGGCGTCGAACTTCCACACGATCGCGCCGGTGCGCACGTCGTAGGCGCGGATCGCCCCCGACGGGTTGGTTGCGTAGTAATTGTCGGCGATGGCGCTGCCGAGGATCACCAGGTCCCGGGTCACCAGCGGCGCCGAGGTCTCCTGGTAGGTCGCCCGCTGGAGACCCGGCATCTGCGCCTTCAGGTCCACGGCGCCGTCGGTGCCGAAGCGCCCGCAGGGCGCGCCGGTGTCGGCGTTCAGGGCGTAGAGCTTGGCGTCCACCGAGGCCGCGATGATCCGGCGCGGGCATTCGGCGATTGCCGCCGCGGCGGCCTGGGCGGCTGCGGGGTCGGTCTCGGCCGGCACCACGTACGTGGCCGAGTCGTTGTAGGACACGCCGCGGCAGGTCTGGTGCTGGTACTGGGCGTCCCGCTGCATCCTGGGATCGAACGACCAGACCACGCGGCCGGTCTCCGGCTCCAGGGCCTGGACGATGCTGTGCGGGGTGCAGAAATACAGCAGCCCGTTCACTTTGATCGGCGTCGCCTCGAAGGTGTACTCCTTCGAATCGCGGCCGTCGCCCTCGCGCAGGTCGCCGGTATGGTGCTCCCAGGCGACCTTGAGGCCGCGGACGTTGCCGGTGTCGATGTCCTTCAGCGCCGAGTAGCGCTGGCCGAGATTGGTGCCGCCGTAGGCGACCCAGTCGTCGGCCGGATAGGCGACGCCGCTCGGATCGACCGCGGCGTTCCCGGCCTGGGCGACCGTCGGCAGGCTGCCCCGGGTCTCGACCGGGTCGACGAACCACGCCGCGCCGCTCGCAGCCATGAGGAGCGCCACGACGGCGCGCAAGGCCAGCGGCCCGTTGCCCAGGCCCGGCGCCCAGGGATGTCGCGGCGCGTTCCGCAGGCCCCCCGGCACGAACGGCAGGGACAGGAGCAGGCCGAGGAACAGGATCAGCGCGCCGCGCGGGATCCACTGCCACTTGTCGAACCCGACCTCGTGGATCGTCCAAGCGAAGGCCGCCGCGAGGCTGAGCGCGTAGAGCCAGAAGCCGCCCTGGCGCCGCCGGGCGAGCTGGATCCCGGCGGCGAGCACGCCGAGGCCGACCGTCGCGTAGAACGGCGACCCGCCGACCGCCGCAAGCTTGTATCCGAAACAGATCAGGGATAATCCTAGTATTGCAGTCAGAAGACCTAGGATTTTGACTGCCATGACGACTTAATCCGCTCTCGTGATCCAGGTATTGATGATGGATCCCCGGGCGTTCCGGACGGAATACGCGCGCGGACCCCCCGAGTCGCGCGGCTTATCTTCGCTGTAGCTGGTCTCAGGCTGTGCGGATCGACGGGCCGGGGGCGGCCCTCACGTCCGAGTCCTCACGTCCCAGTCTTGCCCTCCGGCCGCAGGGCGACCGGGTCGCCGTCGCGCAGCGACGCCGGCGGCCCGACCACGACCCGCTCGCCGCCGGTCAGGCCGGTGCGCAGCTCCAGCACCGTCCCGGTCTGGCGGAAGATCGTCACCGGGCGCATCCGCACCACATGACCACCCTCCGCGCCGGCCTCCACCACCGCCACCCGGGTGCCGTCCTGGTCGAAGATCAGGGCGTCGTTCGGGACCGACACCGCCGGGGACACCCGGGGGATCGCCAGGGTGAGGGTGATGTAGAGGCCGGCCTGCAGGACCCGGTCCGGGTTGGGGATGTCGACCTGCGTCACCAGGGTGCGCGAGGCGTGGAGCAGGGTCGTGGACGAGCGCGAGACCCGGCCGGGGAAGACCTGTCCGGGGCGCTGCGCCACCTCGGCCTTGGCCTCCAGGCCGTCGCGGATTCCGTCGGCCGCGTAGAGCGGCACGTTCACCGCCATGCGCAGCACGTCGTCCCGGGCCAGCGTCAGCAGCGGCGCGCCCGTGTTGGTGTCCGCCGTGACCGCGTCGCCGACATCGGTGTTGCGGGTGGTCACGACCCCGTCGAAGGGCGCGCGGATCTCCTCGAAGCCGGTCAGGACCTTGAGCCGGGCGACCTGGGCCTCCTGGGCGGCGATGTTGGCCTCCGCGACCTTCACGGCCGCCTTGACCGCGTCGACGTTGGCGCCCTGCGCCAGCACCCCGGCCTGCGCCGTGTCGGCGTTCTGCCGGGTCTCGGTGCCGCTGCCGGCCAGCGTCGAGGTCCGCCGGTTGGTCACGTCCGCGAGGTGGCGGTTGGCCTCGGCCTGGTCGACCATGGCGCGCGCCTGGATCAGAGCCGCCTGCAATTGCAGAACCTGCGATTGCGCCTGGACGAGCTGCTGGTCGAGGTCGGGCGCGCTGATCCGGAACAGCAGGTCGCCCTTCTTCACGTGCGAGCCGATATCGACCTTGCGCTCGACGATGTAGCCGGTCGCCCGCGGATAGAGGCTCGCCGTGTCGAAGGCCTGGGTGGTGCCGGTCTGGGTCAGGCTGAGCGTGTCGGAGGCCTGCCGGGCCATGACCACCCGCACGGTCTGGAGCTTCTTGGCCGCCTGCGGCGGCGGGCTCGATGCCCGGGACGGGTCCGGCCAGTGGCGGTAGCCCAGGAGCCCGACGCCCGCCAGCGCCAGCAGGCCGACCCACAGGCGGCCGCGCCGCGCGGGGCCGCCAGCCGCATCCGGCGCAGCTGATGCGCGCGCGGCTGAACTGTCCCGGTCCGCCATCTGGTCCTCGGGTCGCGCCGAACGTCCGCCTGGCAGGGGCGATCCGGCCTGCGGCCGGCGTCCGCCGACCGGGACACGTTCAAGAGTGTATTCAATTCATAGACCAGGCCCGGGGTCCGGGCGAGATGCCGCAGCGCACGATCCTGTGCTGGATCCTCCGATGCCGCGGCCGGTTACCCTCGCGACGGGGCTGGATTCCGGCTCCTGCTCCCAGACGCGCCGACGCCGGACCGGTCCCCCTCTTCGGCGGCGCGCTCCAACAGGCCGACACGCGATGACCGAGATCTCCCGGCGTTCCATGATTGCCGCCGCGGGCGGTGCAATGATGGCGTCCCCCGCCCTGGCGCAGACCGCCGCCGGCCCTCTCGCCGCCGGGCCCCTGCCCCAGCGGGGCTCCAAGGGCGCCGACATCCTGGGCCCGACCAACGGGCCCCGCGCCGCCGAGGAGCCGTTCACCCAGGCGCCGCCGGCCACCGACCACGGCACGATGCCGAACCTGAAATGGTCGTTCACCGACAGCCACATGCGCCTGGAGGAAGGCGGCTGGGCACGCCAGACCACTGTGCGCGAACTGCCGGTCTCCAAGGCCATGGCCGGGGTCAACATGCGGCTCAAGGCCGGCGTGGTCCGCGAGATGCACTGGCACAAGGAAGCCGAGTGGTCCTACATGATCAAGGGCAAGGCCCGGATCACCGCGATCGATCAGGACGGGCGCACCTTCGCGGACGATGTCGGCGAGGGCGACCTCTGGTACTTCCCGGGCGGAATTCCGCACTCGATCCAGGGGCTCGCGGCCGACGGAGTCGACGGCTGCGAGTTCCTGCTGGTGTTCGACGACGGCGGCTTCTCGGAGGATTCGACCTTCCTGCTGACCGACTGGCTGGCCCACACCCCCAAGGACATCCTGGCCAAGAACCTCGGGGTGCCCGAGAGCGCGCTGGCCAAGATCCCCGAGAAGGAGCTCTACATCTTCCCCGGGCCGACCCCCGGCCCGCTTGCGGCCGACCTCATGGGGGGCGCCGGCCAGATCCCAAAAAAGTTCAGCCACCGGATGCTGGCGCAGGAGCCGATCCGCACCAAGAGCGGGCGCGTGCGCATCACCGATTCCACGGTGTTCCCGGCCTCGGTGACGATCGCGGCGGCGCTGGTCGAGGTCGAGCCCGGCGGCCTGCGCGAGCTGCACTGGCACCCCAACAGCGACGAGTGGCAGTACTACCTCTCGGGCAAGGGCCGGATGACGGTGTTCGGCTCGGAATCGAAGGCCCGCACCTTCGACTACCAGGCCGGCGACGTCGGCTACGTGCCCTTCGCCATGGGCCATTACATCGAGAATACCGGCGACACGACGCTGACCTTCCTGGAGATGTTCAAGAGCCCGCGCTACGCCGACATCTCGCTGAACCAGTGGCTCGCGCTGACCCCGCATCCCCTGGTGCAGGCCCATACCGGGCTGGATCCCAAGCAGCTCGACGCCCTGCCGCAGACCAAGACGCCGGTCGTGCCGGGTTGACGCGGCCGAAGCGCTCGCCGACGAAGTGGACGCCGGTTCGGCGTCCGCGAGCGCGTCACCATAACGCTTGGAACTTGATCGAGCCTCGATGCGTCGATGGAATGGACAGTCTTCAAGCCTGATCACGGAGAAACCGATGCGCGCCCTCGCCCGCGCGTTCCTCGCCCTGGCGCTCGCCCTCCCGGCGGGCGCCGCCTGGGCGCAGGTCCAGCCGAACGACCCGAACGCGGCCAATTCCTCGTTCGCCCTCCAGAGCCAGATCCGCACCCTCAACCAGCAGCGGGTTTCCGACTACAACACGCTGAACCAGCAGTTCCAGCGCAACGTCCAGTACCAGCCCCACGGGCCGTATTACGGGGTCTACGGCGGGCGCCGGGTCGGCCGGCATGGGATCGCGCGGGCGCCCCGGGGCGGGGTCAACACCAGCGTGTGCATCGGCTGCTGACCGTCCCGGGTCCGGGCATAGCGGGGACAGCCCGAAAAAAACCTTTTCCCGTCCGCACGCTTGGCCCAGAAGCAGGGCCCATGGTGGCGCGCGCATGAACATTCTGCTGATCGGCTCGGGGGGACGCGAGCACGCGCTGGCCTGGCGCCTGGCCAAGAGCCCGCTCTGTACCCGCCTGTTCACGGCCCCGGGCAATCCCGGCACCGCCCGCCACGGCACCAACCGGCCCGACCTCAAGGTCACCGACCACGCCGCGGTGGCGGCCTTCTGCGCCGCCGAGTCGATCGGCCTCGTGGTGGTCGGGCCCGAGGCGCCGCTGGTCGCCGGCCTGGTCGACGACCTGAAGATCGCCGGGATCCGCACCTTCGGGCCGACCCGCGACGCGGCGCGGCTCGAGGGCTCCAAGGGCTTCACCAAGGACCTCTGCGCCGCCTGCGGGATCCCGACCGCCGCCTTCGCGCGCTTCACCGCCCTGGAGCCGGCGCTCGCCTATGTCCGCCGGGAGGGCGTCCCGATCGTCGTGAAGGCCGACGGCCTCGCGGCCGGCAAGGGCGTCACCGTCGCCGAGACGCTGGACCAGGCCGAGGACGCGCTGGCGTCGCTGTTCGAGGATCCCGGCGCCGAGGTGGTGGTCGAGGAATGCCTGTTCGGCGAGGAGGCGAGCTTCTTCGCGCTGTGCGACGGCACCCGGGCGATCCCGCTCGGCACCGCGCAGGACCACAAGCGCGTGTTCGACGGCGACCGCGGCCCCAACACCGGCGGCATGGGCGCCTATTCCCCGGCCCGGGTCGTGACCCCGGAGATCGAGGCCCGGGTCATGGCCGAGATCATCCTGCCGACGCTGGCCGGCATGCGGGCGCGCGGCTGCCCGTTCACGGGCATTCTCTACGCCGGCCTGATGCTCACAGCGGACGGCCCCAAGCTGATCGAGTACAACACCCGCTTCGGCGATCCCGAGGCGCAGGTGCTGATGCCGCGCCTCGCCTCCGACCTCGTGCCGGCTTTGCTCTCGGCCAGCGAGGGCGACCTCTCCGGGGTCACGCTGGAATTCGACGCCCACCGGGCCGCGCTCACCGTGGTGATGGCGGCCGCCGGTTATCCGGGGGCCGTGGTGCGGGGCTCGGTGATCCGGGGCG
This sequence comes from Methylobacterium sp. WL1, assembly GCF_008000895.1. Taxonomy (NCBI): domain Bacteria; kingdom Pseudomonadati; phylum Pseudomonadota; class Alphaproteobacteria; order Hyphomicrobiales; family Methylobacteriaceae; genus Methylobacterium; species Methylobacterium sp. WL1. The sequence goes on from NZ_CP042823.1 coordinate 1,604,605, forward strand.
TCGACGGGGCCGAGGGCGACGGCGTCTTCGTGTTCCAGGCCGGCACCCGCGACGAGGGCGGCCAGCTGCTCGCCGACGGTGGCCGGGTGCTGGCGGTCACGGCCGTCGGCGACAGCGTCACCGACGCCCAGGACCGCGCCTACGCGGCGGTGGCCCGGATCGACTGGCCGGAAGGGTTCTGCCGCCGCGACATCGGCTTCCGGGAAGTGGCCCGGGAAGCCGCGGACCGGGAAGCCGCGGACCGGGGCTGAAATCCCGGTGTCTCGGGGGCTCCGCCCCCGAACCGCCGCCGAAGGGCTCGCCCTTGGGAACCCGTTACTCGCCGATCGCGGCGCCGGCCGGCCTTCGGTTGTCGTTGGCGCCGTAGAGCAGGCCCGGGCGCATGCGCTCGGTGCGGGTCGCGTCGTTGCCCGAGGAGGCCGCGTCGGTGGGCTCCGGCACGGCGGCGCGGACCGCGATCAGCTCCTGCGCGCCCCAGGGTCTCTGCTCGACGATCGTGTGGCCCATGCCCCGCAGGATGCCTTGCGTGTCCGCCGAGAGCGCGAACGGCTCGGCGTAGACCGTGTCGGGCAGCCATTGGTGATGGATGCGCGGGGCGTCCACCGCCTCCTGCGGCTCCATGCCGAAATCGAGCACGTTGATCAGCGTCTGGGCGTTGATCGTGATGATCCGGGAGCCCCCGGGCGAACCCGCCACCAGGGCGACCTTGCCGTCCCGCAGCACGATGGTCGGCGCCATCGACGAGAGCGGGCGCTTGCCGGGCTCGATCGCGTTCCGGGCGCCCTGGACCAGGCCGAACAGGTTCGGCACCCCGGGCTTGACGGTAAAATCGTCCATCTCGTCGTTGAGGAAGAACCCGGTCTCCCCGGCCATCACCCCGGCGCCGAAATAGCCGTTGATCGTGTAGGTCAGCGAGACCGCGTTGCCGGCCTTGTCCATCACCGAGATGTGGGTGGTCTCGGGCTTCTCCTGCGGGAGGCTTTCGGGGGCCGGGCGGATCTCGGCGGACGGGGTCGCCCGGTCCGGCCGGATCGTAGCCCGGAGCTGCTCGGCGTAGGCCGGCGACAGCAGGCGCGCCACCGGGTTGGGCCCGAAATCCGGGTCGCCCAGCAGGACGTTGCGGTCGGCATAGGCGCGCCGCATCGCCTCGACCATCAGGTGCACGGTCCGGGCGGAATTGAAGCCGGCCGCCCGCAGGTCGTAGCCGTCGAGGATGGTCAGGATCTCGCACAAAGTCGTGCCGCCGGACGAGGGCGGGGGTGCCGACAGGATGGTGGCGCCCCGGTAGCGGCAAGACAGGGGTTCGGATTCGGTCACCGTGTAGGCGGCGAAGTCGGAAGCCGTGAGCACCCCGCCCCCGGCCCGGGACGCCGCCTCGACCTGGCGGGGGATCTCGCCCTTGTAGAACGCGTCCGAGCCGCCCTCGGCGATGGCCTGGAGGGTGCGGGCGAGGCCGGCCTGGATCATCCGGTCGCCGGGCCGCCAGGACGTGCCGTCCGGGCGCAGGAAGACGCGGGCGACGTTGGCCTGCCCGGCGAACAGCCTGACGCCGAAATCCAGGATGTCGGTGTCGCCCCGGGTGAGCACGAAGCCGTCCCGGGCCAGCGCGACCGCCGGGGCCATCACCTTGGCCAGCGGCAGGGTGCCGTATTCCGCGAGCGCAGTGTTCAGGCCGAGCACGGTGCCGGGCACGCCCGCCGCCTTCCAGCCGCGCAGGCTCGCGCCCTTCACGACGCTGCCGTCGGCGTCGAGATACATGTCGCGGCTGGCCGCCCCGGGCGCCTTCTCGCGGAAATTGATGAAGCGGCTCTGTCCGTCGGCCCGGTGCAGGACCAGGAAGCCGCCGCCGCCGATATTGCCGCAGCACGGGTTCACCACCGCCTCGGCATAGGCCACGGCCACCGCGGCATCGATGGCGTTGCCGCCGGCCTTCAGGATGTCGGCGCCGACCTGAGAGGCCAGGCGCTGGGACGACACCACCATGCCGTTCTCGGCCTCCACGGCCGGTCCCGAGGCGGCCCGCGCCCCGGGGCCTCCGAGGACGACGAGAAGCCCGAGGAGCAGCGCGCGTGCCGGTGCGATCATCCAGGCTCTCTTCGATGCGGGTCCGGCGCTGCCATATAGGGGGCCGGGCGCGGGAGTCGCGGCTCCCAAGCCGAACCTCATCCTGAGGTGGTGCAGCGTAGCGGAACCGTCCAGTGAGCCGCGTGCGTCCTGGAGGGCTCCTTCGGGGCCCGGCGATCATCGATCGCCGGGCGCCTTGGGATGTGGGAGGCCGATGGGTGAGGCGGTTCGGCCGCTGCCGGGCTCAGCCGTTGCGGAACGTGTAGCTGTAGCCGTTCAGCGCCGGCGCGCCGCCGAGATGGGCGTAGAGGATCTTCGCGCCCTTCGGGAAGAAGCCCTTCTTCACGAGGTCGACCATGCCCTGCATGGATTTGCCCTCGTAGACCGGGTCGGTGATCATCCCCTCGAGCCGGGCCGAGAGCCGGATCGCCTCGACGGTCTCCTGCGAGGGCACGCCGTAGACCGGGTAGGCGTAATCCTCGTTGAGCACCACGTCGTCGGCGACGATGTCGCCCGCGCCGATCAGGGCGGCGGTGTTCTGGGCGATGTCGAGCACCTGGGCCTTGGTCTGGGCCGGGGTGCAGGAGGCGTCGATGCCGATGACGTTGCGGGCGCGCCCGTCGGCCGCGAAGCCCACCAGCATGCCGGCATGGGTCGAGCCGGTCACCGTGCAGACCACCACGTAGTCGAAGCGCAGGCCCATCTCGGCCTCCTGGGCCCGGACCTCCTCGGCGAAGCCGACATAGCCGAGGCCGCCATACTTGTGCACCGAGGCGCCGGCCGGGATCGCGTAGGGCTTGCCGCCCTCGGCCTCGACCTCGGCGAGCGCGCGCTTCCAGCTGTCGCGGATGCCGATGTCGAAGCCGTCATCAACAAGCTGCGTCTGGGCGCCCATGATCCGCGACAGGAGGATGTTGCCGACCCGGTCGTAGACGGCATCCTCGTGGGGCACCCAGGCCTCCTGGATCAGCCGGCACTTCATGCCGATCTTGGCGGCCACCGCCGCGACCATGCGGGTGTGGTTCGACTGCACGCCGCCGATCGAGACCAGGGTGTCGGCGCCGCTCTTGATCGCGTCCGGCACGATGTATTCGAGCTTGCGCAGCTTGTTGCCGCCGTAGGCCAGGCCCGAATTGCAATCCTCGCGCTTGGCGTAGATCTCGACCGCATCCCCCAGATGGGCCGAGAGCCGCTTGAGCGGCTCGATCGGCGTCGGGCCGAAGGTCAGGGGGTAGCGCTCGAACTGTTGCAGCATCGGGACTCTCCGGGTCTTCCGGCCGCCGGGATCGTTGTCCACCCGGCGCGGCCGCCTTCGGGTTACGGCAGAAAGCTAACCCGGATCGCCTGAAAGGTGCTCTCGATCTTGGCCTGCCGATGGCTCTCTGCTTGCATCGATCGCCGCGAAGGACGAGAAATCATTCGGAAAGTCCCAAAGAAGTGAAAGAAAACGCCATGTTCGCAGGGCTCGATCGGATCGACCTCAAGATCCTGCGCCTGCTGCAGGCGGACGGGCGCATGGCCAATGCCGAGATCGCCGAGCGCTCCGGCACCAGCGCGGCGACCTGCCATCGCCGGATCCAGCGCCTGTTCACGGACGGATTCGTGCGGGCGGTCCGGGCGCTGGTCGATCCGGCCCGGGTCGGCCGCGGCACCCTGGTCTTCGTCGGCGTCGTGCTCGACCGCTCGACCCCCGAGAGCTTTTCCGAATTCGAGGCCGCGGTGCGGGCGATCCCCGTGCTGCTCGACTGTCACCTCGTGGCCGGCGACTTCGACTACATCCTGAAGGTCCGCGTCTCCGACATGGCCGACTTCAACCGCCTCCACAGCGCCACGCTGATCGGCCTGCCGGGGGTGCGCCAGACTCGCACCTTCTTCGTGATGAAGGAGGTCATCGACAACGCGCCGCTGGACCTGTGACGCGCGGGCCAGCCGCATCAGGGCTCCGCCCTGATCACCCGCCAAAGGGCGGGGCCCTTTGGAAACCCATGACGGGCGTACCGCCCTACCCCTCCCCGCGCCGCTCCTTGCGCAGGGCCTCCCAGCGGGCGAGGCGCTCGGCCAGGCGGGTCTCGTAGCCGCGCTCGGTGGGTGCGTAGAGGTGCTGGCGCCCGAGCGCGTCCGGCCAGTAATCTTGACCCGAGAAGGCGTCGGGCTCGTCGTGGTCGTAGCGGTAGCCCTCGCCGTAGCCGATGCGCTTCATCAGCTTGGTCGGCGCGTTGAGGATGGTGCGGGGCGGCGCCAGGGAGCCGGCCTCCTTGGCGAGCCGCGTGGCGGCCTTGTAGGCGGTGTAGACCGCGTTCGATTTCGGCGCGCAGGCCAGGTAGATCGCGGCCTGGGCCAGAGCGAGCTCGCCCTCGGGGCTGCCGAGGAAGTCGAACGCGTCCTTGGCGGCGTTGGCCACGACCAAGGCCTGCGGGTCGGCGAGCCCGATATCCTCCACCGCCATGCGCACGAGCCGGCGGGCGATGAACAGCCGGTCCTCGCCGGCATCGAGCATCCGGCACAGATAGTAGAGCGCCGCGTCCGGATCGGAGCCGCGCACGGTCTTATGCAAGGCCGAGATCAGGTTGTAATGGCCCTCCTGGGCCTTGTCGTAGATCGGCGCCCGCCGCTGCACGATGTCTTGCAACGCGTCCGCGTCGAGGGTCTCCCCCGGGCCGGCCGAGCGCCAGACTTCTTCCGCCAGGGTCAGCGCCGCGCGGCCGTCGCCGTCGGCCATCCGGAACAGCACGCCGCGGGCCTCCTCGGTGAGCGGCAGGGCCTGGCCGGTCAGGGCCTCGGCCCGGACCAGCAGCCGTGCGATGGCGCCCGGGTCGAGCGCCCGGAACAGCAGCACCCGGGCGCGGGACAGGAGCGCGGCGTTCAGCTCGAACGACGGGTTCTCCGTGGTGGCGCCGACCAGCGTGACCGTGCCGTCCTCCATCACCGGCAGGAAGGCGTCGAGCTGCGCCCGGTTGAACCGGTGGATCTCGTCGACGAACAGCAGGGTCGCCTGCCCGGTCGCCCGGCGCTTGCGCGCGGCCTCGAACACCTTGCGCAGGTCGGGCACGCCCGAGAAGATCGCCGAGATCTGCTCGAAATGCAGGTCGGTGCCCTGAGCCAGCAGCCGCGCCACCGTGGTCTTGCCGGTGCCGGGCGGTCCCCAGAAAATCAGCGATCCGAGGCTGCGTCCCCGCAGCAGGCGGGTGAGCGCCCCGCCCTCCCCGGTCAGGTGCTCCTGGCCGACCACCTCCGCGAGACTCTGCGGGCGCAGCCGGTCCGCGAGCGGGCGGCTGGCCTCCGCGACGGGGTCGTGGCCGGAATCCGGGGCCGCTGGAGGTTCGGCGGAGGCGAACAGGTCGGACATCCGCGCATCAACACCGGGCGCGGGCGGGGGCGCAACCCGGGAGCCGGGCCTTGCCCACGGCCATCGGCCGGATGCGCGCCGTCCGGCTCAGCCCCCGAACACCGACGTCATGATCTCGCCGTTGCGGTTGATCACCACCTCCCAGGAATTGAGGGTGTTGCGGGTGACCCGGTCCAGGTCCTTGGTGGTCGCCACCGGCACGCCGTTGACCGCCACGATGATGTCGCCCTTCTGCAGCCCGAGCCGGCTGGCGATGGAGGTCTCGTCCACCGCCTGCACGGCCACGCCCTCGGCCGGGAAGTCGACCTGCAGCTCCTCGGCCACCGCCGGCGAGGTGTTGACCAGGCTCGCGCCCTGGAACGGCGAGCGGGTCTTCACCTTGAGCACGTCGCGCGGGCGCGTCTCCGGGGCGGGGGCGAGCTTGACCGCGACCGTCTGGCGGGCCGTGCCGCGCAGGATCCCGAAGCGGGTCTGGCCCTGGACGCCCTTGAGGGCGAAGCGATAGCCGAACGCCTCCGGGTCGGCGACCTCCTGGCCGTCGATGGTCAGGATCAGGTCGCCGCGCTTCAGGCCGGCCTCGTCCGCGGGACTCTTGGGCTGCAGGCTCGCCACCAGGACCCCGGTCGGATGGTCGAGGCCCATGCTGTCGGCGATGTCGGGGGTCACGCTCTGGATGCGCGCGCCGAGCCAGGGCCGGCGCACCACGCTCGCGCCGTCGCGGGCCGCATCGACCACCGCCTTGACCATGCCCACCGGGATCGCGAAGCCGATGCCGTGGCTGCCGCCGGATTGCGAGTAGATCGCCGTGTTGATGCCGACCAGCTGGCCGCGCAGGTCGACCAGGGCGCCGCCCGAATTGCCCGGATTGATCGCGGCGTCGGTCTGGATGAAGTACTGGTAGTCCGCCGAGCCGACCTGGGTCCGCGCCAGCGCCGACACGATGCCCTGCGTCACGGTCTGGCCGACCCCGAACGGGTTGCCGATCGCCATCACGAAGTCGCCGACCTCCAGGGCGTCGGCATCGCCGAACGGCATCGGCACCAGGCCCTTCGGGGCTTCCTTGAGCTTGAGCACCGCCAGGTCGGTGCGGGTGTCGCGCATCACGATCGTCGCCTCGAACTCCCGGCGGTCGGAGAGCGCGATGCGGACCTCGTTCATGTTGTCGATGACGTGGTTGTTGGTGATCACGAGGCCGTCGGCATCGACCAGCACGCCGGAGCCGAGCGACCGCTGGGCCCGGTCGCCCCGGGGGCCGCGGCCGCCCTCCGGCTCGCCGAAGAAGCGGCGCATGAACTCGTCCATGGCGCTGGCGCGCGCGGTGGAACGCTTCTCGACATGGGAGGCGTAGACGTTGACCACCGAGGGCGCGGCCCGCTTCACCACCGGGGCGAAGGACAGCTGGACGTCGCTCCGGCTGAGGGGCACCACCTTGGCCGTCCCCTCCTTGGGGGCGGCGGGAGCCTCCGTGCGGGCCATCTGCGCCCCGGCGGGGCCGGCGGCCAGCAGGGTTGCGACGAGGGCGGGCAGGACGGGGCGGATCAGCATGCAGGGCTCCGGCGGCAGGTCGGGCGCGCCGTCCGGATCGGCGGCGGCGCACCGTGCGGCCTTACGCTATCGGAGCCGATTGCGGCAGGCCCGCGACGCCGTCGCCGGAACAGCCCGGCGGCCCCGGCCGTCAGGGCCGTTCAGGCGTCTTCCTTGCGGCGCACGGTGCGCTTCTTCGGCTGTTCGGGGGCCTGTGCGACCGGCTCGGGCTGGGGTGGCGGCGCGGCGGATTTCCGGCGCTGCTGGCCGAGGCCGAGCGAGCGGGCGAGCTGCGAGCGCTGCGCGGAATAGCTCTGGGCGGTCATCGGGTAATCGGCATCGAGGCCCCACTTGGCGCGATAGGCTTCCGGGGTCAGGCCGCGCAGGGTGAGATGGCGGCGCAGGGTCTTGTAGGGCTTCCCGTCCTCGAACGAGATCAGGAAGTCGGGCGTCACCGAACGCCGGATCTCCTGCGTGGTCGCCTTGGTGGGGGCTGCGACGGCCCCGCCGCCGATGTGGACGCCCTGGATCGCGCCGTGGATGTCGCTGAGCAGTTTCGGCAGATCCGCGCTCTGCACGTGGTTGTTGCTCACATAGGCCGAGACGATCTCGGATGCGAGCGTAACGAAGCGGCTCCTGTCGCCATCGCGTTGAGTCATATCGTGTACGCCGCCTTCTTGTGACGTCCAAACTGGCCAGAACGCAAGAACAGCGTCGCGATCCTGCGGGCCGATACAATCGCTTTTCAATGACCCGTCAAGTCTCAAATTTGATATCGCGATATACATTCAGAAACAGGCCAAGAACAGGCGCATTGGACAATCAACCTCAAGGAACATAATAGCCCACCATCTTGCTTGTGCGCAATCGAACCTGCTTGGGCTCACGAACGGTTGGAGGTGAGCCGTCATCAATCGAGAGGATCTGGCTGGAAGATGTGAAATAAAGACCCTGTCTCATGC